>NZ_JBTRXV010000004.1:0-117923 GCF_054608695.1 Thiomonas sp. | reverse complement strand
AAGCACGGCAAGAGCTTGTAGCCGAAGTAGCTCTTGCCGTGCTTCTGGGCCCAGCGCGCCTGCACGTCCTTCTGCCGGCGCTTGGCCGGCGACCACTCGGCCGGCATGGCGTCCTGCTGAACGATCTCTTTCTCGTCCCTGGTCAGTGTCTGCCTGGGCACCGACACGATGCTGGCATCGATCATCTGCCCGGCCCGCGCGATGTAGCCCTGGCGGTCGAGTTGTCGGCTCACCGCTTCGAAGATGCGCGCGGTGGCGTCGGCCTTGATCAGCCGCTCTTTGAAGGTCCAGATGGTCGTGCGATCGGGCGCTTGCGAACGCTGCCTCAGCACCACGAAGCGCTGGAAGCTCAGCCGGTCCAGAAGCTGGAACTCCATCTGCTCGTCGCTGTGGTTGTACAGCTGCTGGATCACCAGCATCCGGACCATCAACTCGGTCGGAAACGGCGGCCGTCCACCACGTTCGCGTCCGGGCCGGGGCGCCGCCTCGTCGATCTCCGCGGCCTGCGCCGCAAAGTCCACGTGCGCGGCCAGTTTGCCCAGCGCGTCGCCGACCTTGTCCAGCTTCGTCTCGCGCGCTTGCTCCGCAAACAGACTGACCTTGATCATCTCCACTTCCTCATGCCCCCGACACAGGCCATCATGCCAGCGTCCGCGCGGTTTTTCGAGGTGCCATTCAGACTTGCGCGCGGATCGAATTCCGCAAAACCGGCATTAATCGAGCAAGATCATCGCCAAGATTCATCAACTTGATTTTCTCGACAATCTCCTTCTTGCGTTTTGTTTTCATGACGCGATTTTCACGTTCGCTCAAGCCTGTCGCGTCAATCCAATCGGCCGTACTCGTGTCAAACAGAGCAAAATCCCGCTCGCCCACCCCTATCTTGCACAAAAGACTTAGCAGTTTCTCCTTGCGCTCCGCGTCTTCGCCTTCGCGCATCGCCGTGTCGGTGTCCATGATTTCGCGGCGCGCATAATCCGCCTCATCCCCATCCTGATCTTCAATCCCTTCTGTTAAAGACGGAATGGAGTAGTTGTCTTGTATAATGCCAGGCTGACAGTATCGCGCGATCTGGTGGAAAAAAGTTACCTGCTCAATCCCGTCGTTTGCAGGTTTTTTGTGCAGATAATCCAGCACACGCGCCGCGATTTCGCAAGAAAGGTCTTCATGATTTGAGAATAAACCGCCGTTTGATTGGCTGAATGCAGGGTTGTTCCGCCACAGCCTAGCTGTGCGTTTTGCCTCTGCCATCAGCGCGTGCGCCGGCCAGTCGCGAAGCGGGGTTACTGAAAGATAGGGAACGCTTGCCGTGGTCGCCATGGTCATAATCCTCTGATGTGCGGTGGTTTAAGCAAAAAATGCAGGTAGTTGAAATTCTGTCTGCGCTCGATTTTGTTTGGCGCAACGCTGCACCGGCAAATCAATCACGCCGGCGACGGCGCGAGTCGCCCAGATTCCAAGCACAAAAACAGAGTGCACGAACGTTGCAATCGATTGCCCACCCATTGACTTCACTTTGCGTGCCATTTTTTCAAGCGCGAGCAACGCATGCCGAGCGACGACATATCCCCGCGCGGCGCCTTTTGCCTCGGTTTTCTTGGCCTGCGAGGCAAGAAATGCCAAGCGCCGCCCCGCGCGGCCGAGTCTCCATGTCTTGACAAAGGCGGTCGAAGATTTACAGAGTGCAAGCCAATTATGTCCAGCCTTCTTATTTTCGAGGCTGTCTATTATTTGTTGGGCTCGTTGTGCGGTCGTTGTCGTCATTGCGGTTACTCCTTAATGTGCAGTGACCACATTTTCGCCGGGAATGGCGAATAATCGCAACTAGCAACATATAATCATCAATCAACGGCTAATAATCAACAAACAAACATCAGAGGAACAACGTAAGAACAACAAAGAACCACCAAGCAACCAACCCAAATGCGTGGATTGGCGAGCCGCCCTAAAAAGAAACAGTTGGTAACTGCCGCCCCGCGCGATACCCCCGTATCAATCGGGAGCAGGTCATGAGCGGTGAACAACAGACATCGAAGGCGCGGCAGACCGAGGCGCTGCGCCGTGCGCTGGGTGGGAAAATCCTTGGTTTTTTGGATGACCCAAAAGTCGTCGAAATCATGCTCAACCCGGACAGCACGCTCTGGGTGGATCGGCTCGGGGCCGGCATGGAGTGCGTGGGCGAAGTGCCCGCTGTGCAGGCGCTGAGCATCGTCAACACGATCGCCGCGATGCTGGGCGCCGTGGTGACAGCAGGGCACCCGATTCTCGAATGCGAGCTACCTCTGGATGGCAGTCGTTTTGAGGCACTGATTCCACCCCTGGTTGAACGGGCTAGCTTTGCCCTGCGCAAGAAGGCGACGCTGGTGTTCACGCTGGAGGATTACGTCGCCAAGGGCATCATGACCAAGGCTCAGAAGCAGGTGATTGAAGAGGCCGTTTCGGGGCGGCAGAACATTCTTGTGAGCGGCGGCACCGGCACAGGCAAGACGACCCTTGCAAACGCCATCCTGGATTGCGCGGCTCGACTTGATAGGGAGCACCGCGTGGTCGTGATTGAAGACACGCGTGAGCTGCAGGTCAATGCCGAAAACGTCGTGTTCCTGCGCACCAGCGACAACATCGACATGACGAGGTTGCTGCGCGCCACCATGCGCCTGCGCCCGGACCGTATCGTGGTGGGCGAAGTGCGTGACGGCAGCGCCCTGGCTCTGCTCAAGGCCTGGAATACGGGCCATCCGGGCGGGGTCGGAACGGTGCATGCCAACGACGCCAGCGCAGCGCTGATCCGTGTCGGCCAACTGGTCCAGGAGGCTGGTGTGCCGTCGAACCCGGAGTTGATCGCCGAAGCAGTCAATGCGGTCGTGTCGATCAAACGCACGGCAACTGGGCGGCGAATCGAGGAAGTCGTTGCGGTGCGGGGATGGTCGGCCGGCGGTGGATTCCACGTCGAGCGGCTGGCCTGATCATTTTCTTTGCCCCTGCTTTTGTCTTGACGCCGCACGCAGCGCCGGTGCGCTTTGCCGCCCGCTGGCATATCCCCGTCAGCACACCTTACGGGGACCCCCATGCCCGCACCGGCCAACAACAAGAACAAACCCGTCCGCGACCCGCGCGACCTGTTTTTCCACTTCCGCTGCACGCGCGCCGAGATCGACGTGATCCACCGCAACGCCGCGCAAGGGGGGCTGCGCCCCGGCGTTTTTGTGCGCGATGTCGCCTTGTCCGGCGGCAAGCTGCGCATCGTCTCCCGCGTCGATGAAAGCGCCGTGTTCGAGCTGCGCCGCCTCGGCGCAATGCTCAAGGGGCTTTACCCCAAGACCGCCAACTGGACGAACGAAGAAAAGCGTCGCCACTGGGACGCCATGAAGGCCGTACTGGAGCATGCCGACAAGTTGGCGGGCGACGCAAAGGATCCTGCAGAACGCGGTGAGCAACAAGGCAGGTCAGCCTGATGCTTGCCAAAGTCATCAAGCTCAAGAACACGCGCGGCGGTCGGGTCTCCGCGCACCATGGCGTGCAATACATTTTTCGCGACGGCGGCGAAGAGCCCGCGCTGGAGCGCGATGTCGCCGGTGGCAGTTTCAACCTGGAACTCAGCGATCTCGATCTGACCGATCCGCTAGATCGCGGTCTGGCGATCCGCATGATGGACTACACCGCCGATGCGGGCCGCCTGCGTAACCGGTTCACCTCCAATCCCTTTTATCACTACGCGCTGTCCTGGCGAGAAGGCGAACGCCCCACGCCGGAGCAGTGCCGTGATGCTGCTGCCCATACGCTCAAAGCGCTCGGCATGGATGAGAATCAGGCGGTGTGGGGCCTGCACACCGACCGCGATCACCACTGGCACATCCACGTCTTTGTCAACCGTGTTCACCCAGGAAAACTCCAACTGTCCGGCCCTCCGAAGCTGGATTTCCTGGTACTGGACAAGGCTTGCCGCGAACTGGAACTTGCCCAGGGCTGGGCGCACGACAAAGGCCCGCATGTCGTCACCGACGGCGCGATCCAGCGTCTGGGCAAAAGCCAGCGCGAACAACTTGGCCTGCGCAAGACCGACCGCGCACCGACACCTGGCGCGCGCGCAGCGGAAGTCCACACCGGCGTTCCCAGCTTGTCGGAATGGCTCGACAAGCGAGCCAAAGATGAGCTGCTTGCTGCGCGTTCCTGGGGCGAACTGCACGACATGCTGGCCGAGCGTGGCTGCGCGCTGCGGTTGAGCGGCGGTGGTCTGGTCATCGACACCAAGCTGCCCGATGGCCGCGCCACCAGCACCAAGGCCAGCGGCGTGCATTACAGCCTGAGCCTGGGTCGTCTGGAAAAGAAATTCGGTGCGGCCTTCTTTGCCCCCGACATCTCCGCCGTGAAGGCTCACCCAGCGAAAACCTACTCCCGCTTCGTCGATGGCGTGCGCGCCGGAACCGAACCGGGCCTGCAGGAGATTCCTGGACATACTGGGGCGACCCCGGAGCGGCAAGCTAAACGCGAAGCCCGCGTCCTGGCGCGAAAGGAACTGGCGGACACCTACAAACGCGAGCAGGCAACACAGAAACAAGCGCGCAGCACGCTGGTGTCCAGCCTGCGCGCGCGTCATCAGGGTGAACGGGTCACGCTCCGGCAGGAACTCAAGGCCCTCAAACCGGCGCGCATCGCGCAACTCACCGCCGAGCACGGAAGCAAGCAGATAGCGCAAGGACTGTGGGCCGCCAAAGCCGTCATCCGTCGGCAGGAACTGCAAAAGCGGCAAAAGGCCGAGCGCACGTCGTTGACCAAGGACGCGCCACACCTCGACTGGCCGACCTGGCTGGAACGCCAGGCCATGGCGGGCGATGACGCCGCGGCATCGGCACTGCGTGGCATCCAGTACCGCGAAGGACGGCAGAAGAACAAGAGCAAAAACGGCCTCGAGGGGGAAGATCTGGATCCACTGCGCGCGAATTCCGTCGCAGGCGCCATTGGCGGTTTGCCGCCCGACCCCACGGCAGAGGTAAGGAAAGCCTTTGCACTGGAAGACGCCCGCATCCAGGTCGACCGCCGCAACCAGCGCATCGAGTACAGCGATCAGAGCGGGCGAGTGCACCTCACCGATTCAGGGGCGCGCGTGGATGTCCATACACCCGATGCCGACACCATCGAAGCGGGTTTGCGCCTCGCTGCGCAGAAGTTCGGAGGTGAAGTGTTCATCACAGGACACGCCGCTTTCCGCGAGCAGGCCGCGCGGCAGGCCGCCCGCCTGGGTGTGGGTGTTCAGGATGCCGACCTGGAGCACATCGTCGAGCAGGAGCACGCACATATCGCGGTCGAGCGCACGCCGTCTCGACCACCGCACCCCGCCCTGCTCCGTGATCCGCCGCCGCGCTGAATCGCGCTTTGCCGCCCATTCGTATATCCATGCATGCAAGGCGTTCGCCGCGCGGTGTTGTCACAACCGGTCACTCAGTCACTTGATCACGAAAGGATCAGCCATGAAGTTCTCCACCACCCGCAACCTGCGCGCCGCCGTGGTGCGTCGCTTGTCTCTCGCTGCCACCGTGTTCGCGGCAACGACCATGGAAGCTTTTGCGTCCACCTCTGGCGGCCTGCCGTGGGACACCCCCATCCAGACGCTGCAGAACGATTTGACCGGCCCGGTCGCCACCGGCATCAGCGTGATCGCCTTCCTCGCCGCAGGCGCCGCCCTGGTGTTCGGTGAAGAGCTGGGCGGGATAGCCAAGAAAGCCTTGTACGTCGTGTTGGGTGTTGCCATGATCGTCATGGGCAACAAGTTCCTAGCGGCGCTGGGCCTGTCCGGCGCGGTGATCTGAGGAGCCACCGTGGACGATCAGGACAACTCCGCGCCGATCCATGGGTCGCTCAACCGTCCGCTGCTCATGCTCGGCGGTGAGCGCACCCTGGTGCTCGGTCTCATGACTCTCGCCGGGGTGTTCGTGTTTTCGCTGGCCAAGCTGTGGGCGGCGGGTCTCGGGATCGGTCTCTGGGTGCTAGGCACCTGGGCGCTGTCCCGCGCCGCGTCATTCGATCCGCAGCTTTCCAAAACCGGACGCCGCTCTCTCGCATTCAAACGCTTTTACGCCGGTCGCGCCACGCCGTTTGGCAAGTCGCGCGAGTGGAAGTAGCCACCCAAAGGAACACCCATGCTTGCTCTCAAAGAATTCCGCGACCGCGCCGCCGGTCTGCCCGACCTGCTGCCCTGGGCGGCCCTGGTCGATGACGGCATTGTGCTGACCAAGGCGGGCGCGCTGCTTGCAGGCTGGTGGTATCAAGGCCCCGATCTGGACTCCGCAACCAAAGGAGAACTCGGCGCGATGGCAGCGCGCATCAACAACGCGCTGTCGCTCAATGATGGCTGGGTGATCAACTGCGACGCCATCAGGCAGCAGGCCCCTGGCTACGCCAAGGCCGGAGCATTCCCCGATCGCACCACGCGCCTGATCGATGACATGCGCAAGGCGCGGAATGAAGGCCAGCATGCGGGATTTGAGAGCCGGTTCGCTCTCACCATCTCCTGGTTCCCCGATCCCGATGCGGCAGACAAGGCTGCGTCCATGTTCATCGATGGCGGTGAAAAATCCGGCGCCGCCGCGCGCAACCTGCAGCGCTTCAAGGATGGCATCCGCGAAGTGGAATCACGTCTGTCCACGGTCGTCAAGATCAAGCGTATGTCTGACGCTGTGGAAGAACGCACGGGTGCGGTCACCAGCACACTACTGGGCTATCTCGAATCCTGCGTCACATTGAATGCGCCCCGTCTCGTGAAGATGCCCGAAGTGCCGATGTACCTGGACGCCGTGATCGGCCAACACGACTTCACCACGGGGTTTGAGCCATGCCTCGATGGCCGTCCGATGGTCTGCCTGGCCGTCGAAGGCTTCCCGGCTTTTTCTGCCCCTGGCATCCTCGATTTCCTGTCGCGCCTGCCGGTGGCCTACCGCTGGAGTAACCGCTTCATTTACCTGTCACAAGCACAGGCCGACAAGGTGCTCAACAGCTACCGCAGCAAGTGGGCGCAGAAGCGCAAGAGCATGATGAATCTGGTGCGCGAAGCCTCGGGTGGCGCGGCGACGCACCTGAACATGCACGCGGTCGAGCAGACCGAAGATGCCGTGGCCGCGATCAGCGAGAACCAATCGGGTGCGGTGCGCTTCGGCTACTACACCAGCGTCATTTTGCTGGCGCACGCGGACAGTACAGCGCTGGACGAGATCGCCCGCGAGGTGCGCAAGATCATCGAGAACGCTGGGTTCGGTGCGCGCATCGAGACGGTCAACGCGGTGGAAGCGTATCTGGGCACGATGCCAGGCAACACCCACGCGAACGTGCGCCGCCCGCTGATCAACACGCTGAATCTGGCGCACATGCTGCCGTTCACCGCTGTCTGGGCCGGGCCGGATAACAACCCCTGCCCGTTCTACCCACCCAACAGCCCGCCCCTGCTGTACGCCAAGACCGACGGGGCCACTCCGTTCCGTTTGAGTCTGCACGCTAGCGACCTGGGGCATACCGTGATTCTGGGGCCGACCGGATCGGGCAAGTCCACCTTGCTGTCGACCCTTGTTGCGCAGCAGTTTCGCTACAAAGACGCGCAGGTCTTTGCTTTCGACATGGGCTATTCCATGTTGCCCCTGTGCTGGGGTGCGGGCGGGCAGCATTACGACATCGGCGGCGAGCATGGCGACCTGGCGTTCTGTCCTTTAGGCCGCGTGAATGAGCCGAATGATCGGGCATGGGCCGCCGAATGGATCGAGCAACTATGCGAACTGCAGGGGGTTCGCATCACCCCGGAGCATCGCCAGAAGATTTACCGCGCGATTGTGCAACTCGGCCAGTCCACCGACGCGATGGCGCAGCGCACCATGACCAACCTGCTCATTCAACTGCAGGATGTGGAACTGCGCGACGCGCTGGGTTACTACACCGTCAGCGGCGCGGCCGGGCATCTGCTGGACGCCGAAACCGATGCGCTGGCCGAGGACCCGTTCCAGGTGTTCGAGATGGAGCATCTGATGAACAAGGGCGACAAGGTGGTGCTGCCGGTTCTGTCCTACCTGTTCCACCGGATTGAGCAGAGGTTCAAGGGCCAGCCGACTCTGCTCGTGCTGGACGAAGCCTGGATCATGCTCGGGCACCCCGCGTTCAAGGCCAAGATCCGCGAGTGGCTGAAGGTGCTGCGCAAGGCCAATGTGGCCGTGGTGTTCGCCACGCAGTCGCTCACCGACCTGACCAAATCCGGCATCGCCGATGTGATCTTCGAGTCCTGCCCGACCAAGATCCTGCTGCCCAACCCGGAAGCGATGACCGAGAACATCCGTCCGCTGTACGAAGGGGTCGGCCTGAACCAGCGGCAGATCGAGATCCTGACGATGGCAACCCCCAAGCGGCAGTATTACGTCATCCATCCCGATGGCCGTCGCCTGTTCGAGCTGGGACTGTCCGCGCCCGAAATCGCCTTCGTTGGCGCGTCGGGCAAGGAAGACGTTGCCCGCATCCGCGAACTGCGCGGCTCGCTGGGTGATGCCTGGCCCGCGCAGTGGCTACGCGAGCGCGGCCAGTTCGACGCGGCGCAGAAGTGGGCAGCATATTGATGCAGGCGCGGCTGCGTGCCGCCTCGCGGCATATCCCTGCATCTACTTCGACGCACGAGGTCATCATGCGCAAAGCCCTGCTCCCCATTCTTCTTGCCCCTCTCTTTCTGTCTGCCTGCGCCAACCCTGGTGTTCCTGACGCGTCTGCGCTGGGCTACACCGTTCAGGGGTCGCAGCAGGCGCAGGCCGTTCAGTTCGGCACGGTGCTGTCCATTCAGCCGGTGCTGATCGCGCCGAATTCCACCGGCATCGGCACGCTGGGCGGCGCCGCTGCGGGCGGCTATCTCGGTTCGCGCACCGGCAATGGTCGTGGATCGACCGCGCTTGCCATCATCGGCGCGGTGGCTGATGGCCTCGCCGGGAGTGCTGCGGAAGGTGCTGTGACCCGTGCGCAGGGTCTGCAGATCACCGTGCGCCTGGATAACGGCCAAGCAATTGCGATCACGCAGGCAGCCGATGTGCAACTGTCCGTCGGCCAGCGCGTTGAGATCATCGGCAATCTCTACGGCGGCAAGGCGCGCGTGCTGCCGGTGGACTGATCGGTGATGTTGCGGTATGCCGTGTCCACGGCATACCCAACCAAGCCCGAAAACAGGGGCAAGAAAGGATCTGCCATGAAAAAAACCATCCTCGCCGCCGCACTGGCGGTATTGCCGTTGCTGGCGTTCTCGCAGACCGCGCCTGCGCCCGTCCCAGATCCCACAGCGCAACAAGCGCTGAGCACGGCGGCGAAACAGAATTCCACCAGCGCCTACAACGCGGGCGTGGCGTATGACGACCAGCAGGCATACCAGGCAGCAGCGAACACGGCGCAAGACATCTCGAACCAGGACGCGGCCAGCGTCGGTAGCGGCTATAGCGGCATGGGCTATAGCGACGCCTGGCAACAGGCATCTGACCAAGCGCAGTCCGTTGCAAACGACAACCAGACTCAGGCGGACAACCAGATTCCCGTGCAACTGCAAAGCCAGGCCTCGCAGAACACCGCGTATAGCGCCGAGGTGGCGGCTGCGCCCGCCGTAGCGCAATCCAACAGCGACGCCGCGCAATCGTCTGCCGCGTCCGGGTCGGCACAGTCCAACAGCAGCATCGCGGAGAGCACGGGCGTCCCGCAAGGACAACCGACGGTGACGAACAACACCGGCGAGTACCTGATTGCCGGGGCCGCCACCCAGGCCGCGATGAATGGGATGACCTCCACCGGCTTCACTGCGAATAAAACCGCCTATCAGGACGCGCAAAATGCCGCGTCCTGCGGCAGCCCTTATTGCGCAGCGGGTTGGATGGCGGCCAACGCCGTCGAGCAGAACATCGCCAATGGCGCTTACGCCGGTAACGTCGCCGCAGCGCCTGTCCTAGGCGCGGCATTGAATACCGCTGCCGCCGCATCCGCGCTGTCCAGCGCAGCGGGCACGCTGCAGCAGATCCAGTCCATGACGGGGGTGCAGCAGGGGCAGACAGCGGGTTCGACGAACACTCAGCAGGCGCTCACGCAAACGACGGCGAAGACCGGCGTGCAACAAGGGCAATCCGCGACGATGGCCAACACGGATACGTCTTACACCAGCGCGGCAGATGCCCAGCAAGCAACACTGAACGCCACCAGCCAGAAAAATCAGAACGACGCCGTGACCGCAGCGCAGGCGGGTATCGCCGGACTGAACGCCGAGTACTCCCGCAATGCGGCGAACCAGATTGCCAGCTATGACAACAGCCAGGCGCAATCCACTGGCGACCCAACCTGGACTCAGTCCGCTGGCATCGCGCAGCAGCAGGTTGAGCAACAGGCGTCGATCTACGGCACGCAGCAGGCGATTCAGATCTCGGAGACAAACGACGGCAACTCGACGTATAGCGCCGCGACCGCAGCGGCTCCCGCCATTGGTAACACCTTCAACGCCGCCGCCAGCACGACCGCGACGACGGATGCGTCGAGCACGTTGCATCAGATCGGCGCGGCCACTGGCGTGCCTCAGAACGGACAGTAACCGGAGATCACCATGACCTTGAAGACATACCTCCTCGCCCTGACTTCACTCGCGGTCATCGCCACGACACCCACCCACGCCACGGGCCTGATCGCCGGGGCGACCTTCCCAGAGCAGATCACCCAAGAATTGACGCTGGTCGAGCAGTACGCCACGCAGGCGCAGCAGCTTCAGGCGCAGTTTCAGATGGTCTACAACCAGGCGCTGAATCTAAAGGATCTGCCGACGCAAGTCTGGCCGAACATCTCCGGTCAGTTGCAGTCGCTCGTGAACCTCGTCGGACAGGCGCAAGGACTGACCTACGCGGCGCAAAACACCGCTGCTGGGGTCCAGCAGCAGTACGGCGTGAATGGGCAGGATTACCAAACCAACCTCTCGCAATGGAACGGTAACCTGACCAGTCAAATCCAGCAAGCGCTGAATTCCTATGGCTTGCAGGCGCAGGACTTCCAGACCCAGCAGCAAGCCCTGCAGCAGATCCAGACCGCCAGCCAATCAGCATCGGGACGCATGCAGGTGATGCAAGCGGGCAACCAGATCGCCGGGATGATGGTCAATCAGTTGCAGGGCCTACAGCAGACCATGATGACCAACAGCCAAGTGGAACTGAACGCGATCGGCGCGAAAAACGCGCAGGACTTGCAAAAGAACCAGATCAATCAGCAATTCATGACGGGAACGACCGGGGCGGGCTTCTACTGATCTGCCGCCTTGGGTAATATCCACAGTACAGACGGCCTTCGGGCGCGAGTGCGGGGCGACTCATCGAAACAGCCCCAGTTCTCAATCACTCTTCCTCGCGCAAGGAGCGCCCCATGAAACCGTCTGCACGTCATTCCATTCCCGCCCTGCTTCTTGTTGCCGCCGCCCTGCTGTCGGGTTGCGGGCGACAAGCCCCGTCCGTCACCGCGCCTGGCGTGGGGCAGATCGCTGGGGTCAAGATCAACACCGATGAAGGCCCGTTCGGTGGGCAAACGGTCGCCTGGTACACAGCACAGTTGAACAGTCACGCTCTCGTTGCCGCCGCATCCGATCCCGCATGGCAGGAAGCCTTGTGGTGTAGCGGCAAGGATGCCCAGGGCAACGCCGCCGCGAGTGCCGATGCGGTGACAAAGCGTCGTGGCACGGTGTCCTGCCATAACCTGTATGCTGGGGCGGATCAGGCGCAAGGGCCGTATGCCAGGCGCGATCATGCCTGGTTCAAGGCACACCCCAAGGAGCACACGATTCAGGGTGCATGGTGTCAGGCAATGGGCGATGGTGGACTTGGTGCGACCGGCGCGTGCGCTGCCGTGGAAACCACGGGCGCGGGGTTTTACTGATCACCGGTCCGCTGTCTGGACAATCGCCGCAAGTCGGCCCGCTGGTTCTGTCTGGCCCGCTGGTCGCTCGGCGTGCTGGACAGGAACACCAGACCGCCCCCGCCGCAACGCGATGCGCGGAGATGTCCGCTTGCAGTGTGCTCAAAACACAGTGACGGAAATTCGCGCTCAAGTTCGCGCAGCAGTTTGGTTGTTGATCTCCCCATAAGCCGCTATGCCGAGAAGCGGCATGTGCCCGCGTCACCATTCTTTGCTCCTGCCTGTGCACCGTCGAAAACGGGTGCAGTTGCGCCACAGTTATCACCGCTGCCGCCTCGCCGCATATCCATCTGTCAACTCCATCGACAGGTGAACCATGAAACGCAATCGTTCCGTACGCTGGCTGCTGCTGGTCCTTCTGCTCAGCCTTGCCGTGCCTTCCGCTTATGCCGGAAACGGCGTTCTTGACCAGATTCAGGGCACATTCCAACAGGCGTCAACGGGCTGGATGTCGTCGTCGCTGAATCTCGCCCGCCCGCTGTTCTTCGGTCTGGCCGGGCTGGAGTTTGCCTGGGCCGCGATGAATTACACACTGCGCAAGAATGATCTCGGCGAACTGCTGACCTCGATGACGCTCAAAATTCTCGGCATCGCGTTCTTTGCGATGCTGCTGACCGAAGCGCCGACCTGGATCCCGCCCATCATCAACAGCTTCACCCAGGCAGGCCAGACTGTCGGCGGTGGCGGAGCCACGTCGATTTCCACCACGGTTGGCCCTTCTGAAATTCTGACGCAGGGCATCGATACTGCGGCCAAGGTTGTTTCCGTTGCGGATGGAATCAACAACCAGCAAACCGCTGGTAGTGTCAGCCTACTCAGCCCCGGCAAGTCCCTCGCAGCCATCGGCACAAACCTGCTCTCGGCCATCTTCATCGGCATAACGGGCCTGATGGTGATCCTAGGTTTCCTCGCCATTGCCATCCAGTTGCTCATCACAACCATCGAGAGCTACATCGTGATCGGCGGTGGCGCCCTGATGCTGGGGTTCGCCGGTAGCCGCTGGACACTGCCGTTTGCGGAAAAATATTTCGGCTACGCAGTGAGCGTCGGCATCAAGCTGTTCACGATCTATCTTGTTGCCGGATTCGGCGGCCAGCTTGCGAACATCATCATCCAGCACTGGGCTGCCGTGCAGGCGTTGCCTCCTGGACAGAACACGGTGGGGCCGCTGGACTTTATGGCCGCTGGCGCAACGTCGCTGGCTTACGGAGCGGTCGGCTACATGGTGCCGGGTATCGCTGGCTCCATGATGAACAGCTCTCCCTCCATGAGTCTTGCGAACGCCGGCGCCGCTGCTGGCGGCATGGCGGCGGCTCCAGTTGCCGCCGGGCTGGCGGGCGCTGCGGCTGGCATGCAGGCGGGTGGCATGGCCGCCGGTATCTTCAACCGCACGCAGTCCGCCGCAAAGGGTGGCATTGGCGGAAGCGCCATGCTTCCCGGCGAGCCTGTCGGTGGCGTGTCGGGCACGTCGCGGCTGGAATCCCTGGCATCGGGCGCGGGTTCGGGCATGCAGGCCGCAGGCAAAGGTATTCGTGCTGCCGGCACGGCAGGCAAAGGTCTTGAGGCCGCGAGGCAGGCGGCCAAGGGGGCCGGGAAAGCCACAGGTAATGCAGCCGAAGCGGCTGGGCAAGCCGTCAAGGGTGCAGGCGATGTCGTGAAGTCCGGCGCCGAGCTCGGCAAGGCGAATGCGGCAATGACGCAAGAAGCGGGATTGTCCCCGGCTCAGACCACGGTGAACGCTACGCCTGGCGGAAACGGGTTCGCCTCTTCATCAGCCCCCATCGGGGAGAATGCCGACGGGCCGACTGCGGCCAGTGGCACGGATGCGTCTGCCGCGCAGCGCCAGTTCGAGAGCGACAATGGGCCGCCCGAAAAAAATCGCAGCATCGGAGACAAACTCAAGGATGGCGCGCAGAGTCTGCAGCACGAATCGAACCGGCGCAAACCCGGGCTGTCCCACGACGGCCAGAGCGGCGGCGTGAGCATCCGCATGAATCACATCGACTGATTGTCTTGCCCCTCGATTAACCCGGTCAGCCGCAAGGTTCGCCGGGCTTTTTCATGTCATGCCGCCCTTGCGCATATCCCCAGTGACGCAACACTACTGGGGTTTTTCATGTCTGCATTCGAGCAGTCTGTCCTGTCTAGCCTGGAAGCTCACGGTTGGGCGATTGGAAAACCGCGCCAGGCGCGCGAGGGCACGATGTACCGCGCCAACGATGGTGCCGGATCAACCGATGCGCAAACCGTCTTGATCAAAGACAGCATCGCGGTGATCACGTCGCATCGCGGCGGCGTGGATCTCCCCGCGCCATGGCGGGCGGGTCGAGAAGCAAAGGATGGATCGCCAACCGCCTACATCACGGCACGGGATCTGGGGATCGACCTTGCGTCAATCCAGCATGCGCCCCAGCGAGCATCTGTGCCTGCAGCCGTCATCGAGCCGGTTGACGAGGCCTGTATTACGGGAGTTCGCGCCGCCTGGAACGCCAAAGCGTTCCCGCGTGACGATCACCCGCAGTTCGTCAAGGGCGGCTCCTGGGTGCATCCGTGCGGCATTCGCGAGTTTCCTCAGGGGCACCGGCACGCAGGCGATCTGATCGCTCCGCTGTTCCGTCCTGTGGAGCCAAACGCGCTTGCGCTGGAGCTCTGTGGGGCGCAACAACTGCTGCGCAACACAACGGCTATACCGGACAAGTATGTCGTCCCCGGGAGCAAGTTAGCTGGCGCGTTCGTGCCGCTGCCGCTGCGGGAAGCGGCCTTCAAGTCTGGAGCGGCACTGGATGCTTCCTGGTTGCCGTCAGGCGCCCGCATCGTCGTCACCGAAGGCGTGCGCACCGGGCAGGCGGTGAGGTCAGCAACCGCCGGCTGGGATTCACGCGATGCCGATGCGAAGCAGACCGTCGTGCTCGCGGCCCTGTCGGCCAACAACTTGCCGGCTGTGGCGCGCTGGCTCAAGGCGTCCGGATTGACTGTTAGCCACGAGATTGTCTTCGCTGCCGACAACGACCTTCGCAAAGAAAGCCACGCCAACTCGTTTGTCGGGATCCGCAAGGCGGTTGAGGCGGCGGAGCTTTGCGGCGGCAAGGTCGCCCTGGTGGACAACGACAGGCCTGGTTTCGACGCCCACGATTTACTCAAAAGCCATGGTGCAGACGTCAAGTCTGGACACGCCGCAGTGCGCATGTTCCTTGACACCGCGCGCACCGGCGGGCAAGTCAAGACTGATCGCGCGGAAGCCTTCTCGCCGCCGGGTGCGGGCCAAAGTCAACAGCAGGGGCAAGCAAGGATGGTTGGCCAAGCCGCCAAGCCGTCGCCGTTCAACAGACTGGCCACGCGCCATGCGCTGGGGCGCTGATCATTCTTCCGCTTCCGGCGTCTCACGCTTTGCCGTGTCCACGCCATAAGCACTCAACCCGGCCTCGCCGGCAACCCAGGAGTATTGCTATGACCCCCGAACAAATCCGCGACAGCCTTCGCGTTTTGTACGACTCGCGTGATCTCGAAAGTTCGATGAACGCGGCAATGGTCGGAAAAAAGGCCGCGTTTGTCTCCCCGATCATCGCACCTGAGAGCACCGACCTCGTCCTGCTGGGCGTCCATGTTCAGAAGTACCAGCCCACACGTAGCGCGGTGAACATGCTCGATGGTCGTGACCGGCTGGACGTGCCTGCGCAGTTTGGTTTTGCCGTCCCAGGGTTTTCTCACGCGATGCAAAACCAGCTTGCCCGCGACGGCTCAGCGCCTGGCGCATGGCTGCACATCAGTGGCCCACTCAGTCCCATTGTCGTCACACACAGCGCCGCATCCGCATTGGCGATCAACACACAGGGAACCGGAAACGCGATTGCTTCGCTGGATGTTCTCAACATGCGTCCGGTTGCCGCATGGGCGCTGTCGCAAGGCAAGACTGTGGTGATCGTTCCGGACAACAGTGACCTGTCGCGCGCCGCAGCACATGACGCCGCCCGCGCGCTGGGGGACAAGGTTCTTGTGGCAAAGCCCGCGTATCAACCCAGCCAGCACAACGTCATGGGAGCGCTGATCGATGCGTACGCCCGCGCTGCGGAGCTTTATCCGCCATCCGTGGACATCGGCGAAGAGACCCGCAATATGTACCTGCGTCGTTCGCATGTCGTCGATGCACGCGTCCGGCTGATGTTTGACCCCATCAGCGAAGCCAAACCCTGGACGCCAGGCATCGGTCGCACGGCGTCCATGCACGAGCTTGCCACTGGCGCCGAGCGCTGATCAGGAGATTGTCATGTTCAAAAGCGCGGAATTCGAAGCCGATTTCGGCAGGCAAAGTCCCGATTCCACCCGCCAGTCCATGCTCGCCGCGATGCGCGGCACGCATGCCCAGTTTGCCGTCCCCGTGTTTCGCATCATTGGCGACACAATGCGTCTGGACGGCGCGCAGAAGGTCGAGGTCAATCCCGACAAGGCGGCGATCTACCCCGGATCTCAGTTCGGCGCAGCCTCGTTCTCGATCATCCCGGTCACCGAAGCCATGCGCCTCAAGATGATGACCGGTGAGCCGATGACCGCCAAAGACGCGCCAGACCCCGCCGAGTTCGGCAGTCAGGTGATCGTGACGCATTCGGTTGCTTCCGGCCTGGCGATCTATCACGCTACGGGCGAGCGGGCCATCGTCATGCCAGCATTCACCCCGGAAAACATGAAAGCTGTGGCCGAGTTCGCCAAGAACACGCTCAAGGCCAAGGACATCGTGGTGGTGCCCGACAACACGCCGCAGTCCAAACGCGCCGCGCGCGAAGCGGCGCAGGCCGTGAATGGAAAGGTCGCACAGATCGACTACAGCTCCGAGCAGAAGAACCTGCTGGGCGTCATGGCGGAAGCGCACCAGTGGGCCGACAAGCTATTCCCAGCGCCCGAAACCGTTCTCGATGAAGTCCGGCGCGACAAAGCTGTGCAGGGCGCCGCGAAACGCTACATCCGTGAGCCGATCGCCAACGCCCCGAAGTGGGACAAGTCTCCCATTCCCATTCCGACGCTGATCCAGGGCCGCCCGGTTCCTGTGCAACGCCAGACTGCTGCGGACATCGAGCGGTAAGCCGTTTGCCGTGTCCACGCCATAACCATGCATCTGCAAACCATCAAGCTCTCACCAGGAGAAACCCATGAGCGCACTTGACACACTCGACACGCTGATCGGCCAGGCCCAATCGGACACCGATCCCCAGCCCCAACTCGAAGCGCAGGAAGCACCTGCCGCTTCTCTTGCCCCTGATGTTGCCGTGGGCGCTGATTCCGCGCCTGCCGCCGACGCCGATTTGTCGGTGGAGCAGCACAAGCGCCTGGACTTTCTGCACGAGTACGACGAGCTGTCGGCCCCGGCGCGCACCGCGCGCAACGCCGCCATCGATGCGTTCGATGCCGACTGGCGCGAGCGCTGGATGAAGCTGCAGAGCGAGGTCGAGGAAGCCCGCGCCAAGCGCGCGGAATCGCTGACTGCCGAGGGCGTGGATGCGCATTTGCACGAGAGCCTGCTGGCGAAGGAAACCGCCGCTTTAGTGGAAGACTTCGAAGCGCGCAAGGCAGCCGCGGCGCGAGATCTCGACAAGTCCATGCCGCGCCCCGCCCGCTGGGTCGATTTCCTGGGCGAGAAAGCGCAGGAGAGCCCCGGCGATCCGGTACTGGACTCGCTCCTGGAAGAGGCAAAGAAGGCCCCGGATCCCGGCATCGAGGGCTTCGGTGGCGTGCCAGCCAAAGCGGTCACCCTGTCCGATTTGGTGCACAACATCGACAAGGACGGCCAGATTCACTACAAGCGCGGCCTGCGCACTGTGATCCATGATCGCGGCTCGCGCCTGGACGTGCAGCGCAACGATGACCGAGACATCGAAGCGGCACTCAAGATTTCCGCGCAGAAGTTCGACCTGCAAAAAGGCTTGATGCTGACTGGCGATCTGGCTTTCAAGATCAAGGCCGCCGAGATCGCGGGCAAGCTGGGCTATCCGCTGCAGAACAGCGAACCCGAAGTGCTGATGGCCTGGAAAAAGGGCCGTGACCTGAACCCGCAATTCAAGCGTGCGGTCCTGCCCAGTGTGGAGCGTGGCATCACCGGCGACTTGGCGGTGGCCAAGCCGATTCCTCAGCGCACAGGCCCGGTGCAACTACGCGCCGATCCGCTTACCGTCGAGCAGGCCGATACGCTGGGGGTCACCCCCAACGGCGACGGCGTGGTAGTGATGCCTGCCGAGCGCGTGCTGGCCGCAGGGGCCGCATTCCGCGACACCCAGAATGCTGCGCTGCGCGTGCTGGCCGGATCCGACTTGCGCAAGTCTGACGGCGGTGTGGACATCGGCAAGCTCAAGGAACTCGCACCCAACCTCACCAGCAACGGCTCCCTCACCGAACTGGCGCGTGACATCGTGATCGTGCGCGATGACCGCGTGATCCGCACCCGCGAATCGCTGGACAAGGAACTGGAGCCGGTGTTCAAGGTGGTTTACATGACAGCTGGCGAGCGCGCGCGGGAGAACGAGGAAGTGGCCGCGAGCATCGCCAAAGCGCAGGAAGCTGGGCGCGCCACAGTGCAGGAACAGGCGCAGGAGGCGAACGAAAAGAGCCTGCTGGTGCGCAACGCCGATCAATCGCTGGACAAGGAACTTGCGGAGAAGACGGCGAAGAAGGATGGCAGCGAAGAGAAAGAGTAGCGGCGCGAGATCAAGTCCGACGAAAGGGCCATCCCCGCGCCTGCCGTCTTCCGTTCCGGGCGCACCGGCCGGAGCATGGACATGGGCCAGTGCATCGGGTTCTGACGATTCAACAGGATCTTGGAGAACAACATGACCGTAGAAACACCTGACACACCGATCGAAATCCTCAAGCGCGATGCGCATCACCTGGGCGCTGTCGTTGATCACGACTGGGAACACGTCCCTGCTGATGCGCTTGCGCATGAGCAGGCTCTGCTGGACGCCCTGGAACTGGGTGTCGAGAACGTTGGGCTGGGAGTTTGAGCATGAACATCGCGATTGATGACCTGAACCCGGACCTGCGTCTTGGCGTGCAGGCCTACAGCTTTCTCGCTGCCGACAGGGGGCCGGGAGACTATCCGTTTGGCGACTTCGCCGACATTGTGAATGCGCGTTACAACTCACCCAACGCACGTGCCATCGCCGATGCGTTCCGGGCGGTGCCCGAGGGTGTCCTGACGATCAACCCTGACCGCACGGTGTCCGTTGAGCTACCGGACCCGCGTGCGATCGCACTTCAGCAAGATGCGCTTGACGAATCGCCTACTCCGGTCGCAACCACGCCCGCGCCGACGCGCAGCGCACAGGTAGGGGCAAGGAAAGAGCTTGCGCCAGACAAGGCACCGCCGCGCGACTTCCGCCAAGAGTTCACCGACAAAGTGATTGCGGCCATCGAGTCCGGCCAGGCGCTTCCCTGGGACAAGCCTTGGCACACGATGCAAGGGCTCCCGCGCAATGCAGTTTCCGGCAAAACCTATGCGGGCGGCAACCGCGTGGTGCTGGGTCTGGTCGCGATGGAAAAGGGGTACACGGACCCGCGCTGGATGACCGTCAAGCAATCAAACGATCTCAGCGGCTTTGTCCGCAAAGGCGAAAAAGGCGTGATGATTGAGCGCTGGGACAACAAGCCGTTCTGGCAACGGCGGGATGTCGAACTCAATCTTGGCAGACGCCCCGTCATGGTGGATGCGAAGCGCGGGGTCGACGCGGCGGGTGTGCATCTCATGGGCGGCCAAGTCGTCCATGCAGTCCAAATCACCGTCAAGCATGACGGCAGGGACTACACCTGGAAGCAGGCCGAGCGCGCGCTGGATCTGCTGGTGGGCCGCAACTATGTCGTGTTCAACGCCGAGCAATGCGAGGGCCTGAAGCTGGAACCCCTCGCTCCGCGTCAGGATATTCCCATGGACAAACGCGGCGAGCAATTGATGACAGCAATGCAGGAAGACGGCGTGCGCTTCGTGCATCAAGGGTCATCCGCGTACTACTCCCCGCCGGGCGACCTCATCGCCCTGCCCCAGCGTGACACGTTCAAATCGGTGGCGGGCTACTACGGTACTGCGCTGCACGAGATGGGACACGCCACGGGCGCCGAGAAGCGCCTGAACCGCGACGGCATCACGGGCGGCCACGCCTTCGGCTCCGAGGGCTACGCACGCGAAGAGTTGCGTGCCGAACTGTTCTCCGCCTTCATGTCGGCGGAAACCGGCATTCCGCATGATGATGACCAGCACACGGCGTATCTCCAGTCGTGGGCCAAGGCGCTGAAGCAAGACAAGAACGAAATCTTCCGTGCCGCAGCCGAGGCTGGCAAAGCGGTGGACTATGTGCTGGGCAAAGAGCAGGACTTGCTGCAGAAGATCGATCGCATCTACGGGCAGCTTGTCGGGCCGGAGACCGCGGACCTGTCCAAGGCACCACACGAGTTGACGTTTGCCGAGTTCAGCAAAATCGCCCACGCGGAAAAGCTGGGGCAGAGTCATGGGCGCCAGTGGGAGGTGTTCTACGGCAAGGAATCCTTGGGTTTTGCCAATGGAGCGACCATCGAGGGAGCCTACCGCCAGGTGCATGAGCGCGAGGTCAACAACGCGCTGTACGGCAATCAGCCGGATTCCCCCGATTTCCTGCGCAAGTCCATGCCGCCACCGCCAGTGCTGGCCGAATATCCAGCCCTGAAAAGGCTGTGGGCGCGCGTGATCGAGGCGCATCAGCCTGACGCGCAGGAAGTCGATACACCGGAGCGGCAGCATCAGCGCCCTGAGTCGCAGCCGCCACAGCGCCGCAGTCAGCCCCGGCGAGAAGCGGAGATTGAGCGCTGACCCGCCGTGCCGCCCGCCTGCATACCCCTGCAAGCGGGCCTTCCGCTTGCTCTCCTTCATCAAGCTATGAAAAAGCTCATCCTCTCCTCATCCCTCGCCGCTGCTTTGTGCGCATTGGCCCCCGCCTCATTTGCCGCCACCACCGTTTCTGCCGGGGTAGACCGCATGAATATTGGCGGCGGACGCGCAATGAATGAACTCAACCTCGGCGTAACCAGCCAAAGCGGCAACATGCTGTACGGCGCCTCGGCCGCGTTGAGCAACCCGATTGGCGGGATCAACGGCATGCAGTCCCGCGCGTTCGCTGCCAGCGTGGGCACCGTCGTGGCGTCTGCCGGCCCCGTTGAGCTGGCGCCATCGCTCGAGATCGGCTACGACAAGCTCGGCGACGGTGCGCTCAAGCACTTTGCCGCCGGAGTCGGCGCGATGTACAGCGCGCGTGACGTGAACGTTTTCGCAGGCCTAAAGCTCGGCCGCGCATTTGGCGCCAACAATGGCTTCGACAGCGGGGCTTACACCGCCGAAAGCGTTGGGGTCGGCTACCACGTCGGCGCCGGCATGGTCACCGTTGCGTTGAGCAGCGCGCAGCTGCCAACCGTTGGCGGCCACATCAATGAAAACCGTGCCTCGGTGGGCTTTATGGAGACCTTCTAACCACAGACAACTCCGCGCGCTTTGTCGCGTAGCCCAAACCCGGCCCGCAGGGATGCGCACCGGGGTTTTTGCTGCCGCACGGTGGCATAGCCGTGTGTCCGACAACCCAACCCAAGGGGCAAAGAATGAGCGCTCATCAACATCAACCTGACCTTTATCACATCCCTCGCGCACAGAAGGACATTACCCGCTTCGTCTGGACGGCGCTGGGCCTGTTCATGATGATCGTTCTGGTCTCGATGGGGGCGGCAACCGAATATGCCGCATGGGCGCTGCAATGGAGCCCAATGCTGGGCAAGCCCATGCTTGCACCCACTGTGTATTTCCCGTTCGACATCTTGGTGTGGGCGTGGAAATTCAACTCGCTGGAATACGGCTTGGCTGTGATGAAGGTGTTCGAGAACGCGCACATGATCATGGGCGTTGGTGGTCTGCTGTCCTTACTGATGCCGGTTGCTCTGGCGTTACGGCGCACCCGCAAGGCGGCCGGAGAAAAAAATGATTTGCACGGGTCGGCGCACTGGGCGGAGCCTGAAGAGGTCGAGGCCACGGGTCTGCTGCCGAATGAGAAAAACGCGGGCGGCGTGTTTTTTGGCGACTACGACGAACAGTATCTGCGTCATGCCGGGCCGGAGCACATTCTTGCCTTTGCCCCGACTCGATCCGGCAAGGGCGTGGGCATCATCCTGCCGACGCTGCTGTCATGGAAGCATTCCGTACTGGTCAACGACATCAAGGGCGAGTGCTGGCATTTCACCGCAGGCTGGCGCAGCAAGGCCCTCGGCCAGCGCTGCATCAAGTTCGACCCGGCCAATCCCGGATCGGCCCGGTTCAACCCGCTAGCCGAGATCCGCGTGGACGGCAACCTGATCAAGGATGTGCAGAACATCGCCACCATGATCGTGGACCCCGACGGCAAGGGGTTGAATGATCATTGGGCCAAGACCGGCTTCGATCTGATGACCGGAATCGTTCTGTTCGTGCTTCTGTATGACCCGATCCGGGACAAGTCGCTGGCGACGGTGCAGGCCATTCTGTCGGATGGCGGGCCGATTCGCGAGTTGGCCGAGCAACTAGCCGACGCTGCAGAGGAGCAAGACGGCGGCGGCAAGCGCATGGAGGGGTCTGCCGCCGTGATGACGGCGATCCGCGACACGGCGCACGCGATACTCAATGATGGCCTGGCCGATGAATTTTCTGCACACGGCTGGCGCGCTGCGGCGCAGGCCGCGCAGTCATTCTTGAACAAAGCGGGCAACGAGGCGTCAGGGGTGAACTCCACGGCGTTGTCCTTCCTGTCGCTGTACCGCGATCCGATTGTGGCCGAGAACACGCGGGTGTCAGACTTCACGCTGGAATCGTTGATGCAGCAGGCAACCAGCCTGTACCTGGTGGTGTCGCCCTCAGATAAAGACCGCTTGAAGCCACTGCTGCGCTTGATCCTGAACCAGACTGTGCGCCGGTTGACCGAGAGCATGGATTTTGACGCCAGTGGCGGCAAATCGCGTTATCCGCATCGCCTGCTGCTGGCGATCGATGAGTTCCCTGCGCTGGGCAAGCTCGACGTGTTCCAGGAAGCCCTGGCGTTCATTGCAGGCTACGGCATGAAGGCGTTGCTCATCGTGCAGGACTTGAGCCAGTTGTATGCGGCCTACACCAAAGACGAATCCATCATCAGCAACTGCCACATCCGCATCGCCTACGCGCCCAACAAGATCGAGACGGCGGAACTGTTGTCGAAGATGGCGGGCACAGCGACGGTTGAACACACGCAGCGGCAGTATTCGGGCAACCGCTTGGCCGTCGTGCTGCAGAACGTCAATACCAACGAACAGATCGTGTCGCGCCCGCTCCTGACGGCGGACGAGTGCATGCGCCTACCGCCTGAGGATGAACTGGTGTTCGTTGCGGGGCACGCGCCGATCTATGCCAAGAAAATCATCTATTACAAAGACCCGGAGTTCTCCGCGCGCTGCGCCGTGCCGCCGCCCAAGGAAACAGGAAGGGGCAAGGATTGAGCCTTGCCGTTGCAGTCAGCCCGGTCCGCCGCAAGGTTCGCCGGGCTTTTTTATGCCGTGCCGGTCTCTCGCATATCCCTGTGTGCGGGGCATCCGCTCCGCGCTGACTGCACGGGTCAGACCGTGTCTTCTCTTTGGAGATTTTGATCATGATGAAAGAAATTGGCAAACTGGCAAAACCCATCATGCTTTTCGGCGCTGGCCGCAACAAGCAGGTAGGCGATGCCGCAGACAAGCAGTCGGAGGCCGCAATAAATTCTGCGATCAACACCGCGCGCGGGTCGATTCAAAAAAACGTCCCAGCCCCCGCGGACATTTGGGTGGCGGCAGACAACGCAGAGAAAAAACTGGACTCTCTCAAGATCCCGGTGGCCGACCGTCCGGGCGCGATCATTTATTTCCGCCCGGAGGGGCCGGACGCCAAGTCATACAAGTATGCCCAGAACACGCTTGAGATGCAGGCAGAGCGCAAGCGTGACGGCTGGGTCGTGACCCACGTCGGCCGCACGCTGGTTTACCCACAGCAACCCGATACCGAGCAGTTGTTCCTGACGCCAAAGCAGCGCGACATCGCGATGGAGCGCGGCATGATGGCGCTCCAGCAGAAGTTCTCCGTGCAGGAGCCTCGGCAGCCAAAGCCGCAGGCTCAGCACGCCCCTGAACAGGGCGTCGGCATCGGCGGCTAATCCAGCCGCGGCGTGAGCCAAGCCCGGCCAGCAAGGATGCGCGCCGGGCTTTTCATTGGAGAAATGCATGAAAATCAACATTCACCGCTCACGTTGGAAACGCCTGCGCTGGCCTGTCATTGGCGCCGCCGTCGTGGCGTCTGCCATCGGCTCAGCCTGGGCGACGGGCTGGCGGTTCAACTCCACCCCGAGCGAGCCGCTAGGTCTTTATCGCCTCACGCCCGTGACGGCGCAGACCGTGATTCATCGCGGCGATCTGATTTCCTTTTGCCCCCCGGTGACGCTTTATCCGTTCATGGTGCATGGCGCGTGTCCGAATGGCGGCGCGCCGTTCCTGAAAACCGTCGTCGGCGTGCCGGGCGATGTGGTAGACGTGTCAGCATCCGGGGTGTCGGTCAACGGACGCCTTTTGCCGGAGAGCAAGGTGATCGTGCGCCCGAAGGCGTGGCCTGGGTTGACACTGCCAGCCGCATACGGCATTCACAAACTGGGCGCGGGCGAGTATTGGGCGTTCGGCTCCGGCGATCCGGGGGTGTCTTTTGATAGCCGGAACTGGGGAGTGGTGCGGCAGGATCGCATCATCGCCAGATCGTCCGGCTGACTTCGCTACGCTTGCGATTGCGCATTTCAGAGCCCGAACGCTCAGCGCCAGATTGATGAGTAGGATGTCGCGAAAATGATCGCCTGGCAAGATTGCAGCCACGACTTGTTCGACCGGGTTGTTCGCGCCGATTCAATGTTGACCACCAAGGAACGTCCGAACGCTGCCGCCGCGTATTGAGCCTTCTGGCTCCAATTTCACTCTCTCCCTGCGCTCGGCCATGGTCGATCCCCTTGCTTGTTATGTTGGAAAGAGGTCGCGCACGCGCGCGAACGGCAAGCCGGTCTCGGCGGCCCGGCGCACCTTGCTTTCGAGGACATGGTTGAGCGGCAGTTCGCGGCTCACGGTGTCGAAGAGGTCAAGGCCGTCCATGCAGATCACGCGCTTGCCCTTGCCAAAGGCGACTAGGCCGTCCTCGGTGAAGCCGCTGTTGCTGACGAACAGGCCACGGGTCCACGCGGCCTTCTGCTCAAGCTTGCCGTGGAAGGTGTGCAGGTCCGCCACTCCGGTTTGGGCCGCTTGCCACTTGGCCTCGATCAAGTAGGTTTCGCCTTGGAGCACGAAGCTCCCATCGATTTGCTCACCTTTGAGGCGAAACGGCTCGCGAGCCTGCAGCCCGAAGACATTGAAGAAATCGCGCAACAAGGTCTCGAAGGCGTAGCCCCTCGCCTGCGGCGCGAGCTGGGCGAATCCGATCAGGTCATTGCGCAATGCCAGAAGCTTGGGGCGGTCATACGCGGGCTTGGGAGGTTGCCCCGTAGGCTGGGCATCGGGCTTGCCTTCGAGGCGGTTGATCAGCGACAGAAGCCGGCCTTGCGCGTTCTCGACATCCTCGGCCTTCCCGTCGCGCATCCTGATGGCTTCGCGGTATTCCCATAGGGCGTTAAGCGTCTTGACCAAGGCTGGGATATCGACCTTTTGCAAGTAGCACCGCAGCCGCCTTCCCTTGGAGCCGCCGTTCTCTGCATACACGGGATCGTCGATATCAACGTTGAGCTCCTCGGCGAAGAATCGAGACATTGTCCTATCCGAGAAGTTCAGGACGTAGCCGCCACGCATCTCGAAGAGTTCGTCGAGAAAGAGCATGTCGATGGAGCGGATGTTCGGCATCTTTCAGCTCTTATCAATCGGCTTGCTACGCAAGCTCAATCCAACCGACGAGGCTCGCCTCATACGCTTGGCCTTCTCGAACGAACCCGCGATGGATCAAGTCCCGGTGGAGCATGGGCTCGACCGCATCGACCAAGAAGCTAGACGCTTGATCGCGCGACAACACGGCCGACGCTGGCTCGGTCTGGAACAACTCGTCCAAGAGTTTTTCCATCGCGGGCTGGCGATGTCCTGTCGAATCGACCGCGAGCGCGATAACCTTGGCGACCTGATGGCGCTTTTCGTTAGTCGCCACAACCTGCCAGAGCGCAACCGCCCCGGATTTTCCGTCGCGCGACTTCGCGCTGATTCCCAAGGCATCTGCCGGAGCCGTCCTGTATGCATCGAGATAGGCCGCGACAAGGGGATGGTCAAGACCAATGAGCGAGAGCGTCTCGTCGGCCACGGCCCGGTCGCGGTCGGCCACCAAGCGGGCTTCGACGGCGCCATCGCGGGAGATCACTTGCCAGAGGCCGCCACCGGCCGACTCGAATTTCTTGCCATCAGCCTCCAACGCCGCCTTCAAGAACTTCTCCAGTGCTCCCATTCCGGCGGACGTGTCGGACAGCGGCTTGTATTCATCGATGTTGAAGCCGCCAAGGTCTTGGAAGAGCTCGAAGACCACTGCTTGTGCCTGCGAGGCGTTGGACATCGCAGCCTCCAGCTCGACTCGCGTGCGCTTCAACTCGGGGTCGTCCAAGGCTTCGGCATAGAGCCGCTCATAGCTCAGGCGCTCGGAGAGCTGCCCAAGAATTTGGGAACGCAAGTCCTCGGCCACCTCGCCATGCTCATCGACCTTGCCCAACGTCTTGGCAATCTGGGTGAGCTTCTCGTCGAGCAGAAGGAATATCTTGCCTTCGATCGTGTCGGAGAGAACAAGGTTGTAGACCTGCGCGGTGTGCTTCTGGCCGTAGCGATGGATGCGCCCGATCCGCTGCTCCATGTCCATGGGATTCCATGGCAGGTCGAAGTTGAATAGGACGCGGGCATGCTGCATGTTCAAGCCCTCGCGGCCCGCCGCCGTGCAAATCATCACCCGAGGACCGTCGGCCTGCTTGAACCGCTTCTCCGCAGCTGACTTGCTGCCGTGGTCACCTCCTTTGAGGACCACGACGCCTTGCCCCGGATATTCGCGCTCGATCATCTGGCCGAGCATCTCGACGCTCCCCAAGTAGGTGGCGAAGATCACCACGCGTTCGCCCGCGTCTTGGCGCCACAGGGCGCCGAGCGCCATCAACAACTTCTGGACTTTGGTCTCGGTCTCCTTGGGGAACCGCCTGAGCAGGTCCTTGATGCGCAGCCGCTCTTCGGGGAGGGCCAACGCCACCGACGCCACCGCCGAGTCCTCAGCGGCTGCCAACGCGACCTCGTCGGAGATGTTGGAGGCCATGTCCATGGCCTCCTCGTCGAGCTTCTTCAAAGTCCTACGCTGGATGTCGCCCAAGGCCCGATCAACCTCGATGTCTGCGAGGCGGTCGGCGCCAAGGCTAAGCTCTGCGCGGATCAGGTCCTTGGCTTCTTTCAAGGCCTCGTCGCGCCGGTCGATGTCGCGGTTCTCATCGTGGACCAACGACTCGTGGACGGTCAGCGCGATCAACCTGCGGCGCAGCGTGCGGGCAACCGCCGCGAAGCTCGACGCCGCGATCTTCTGGAAGATCGTCATCACGAAGCCAAGGGCAGTCCCCTTGTTGCCCTGCCGCTTTGCCAGGGCGAAGCCGTCCTGCAGATATTCGTTGAGCAGCGTATAGAAGAGACGCTCGCGGTCGTTCATCAAGAACGATTCCGTGTGCACCCAGCGGCGGGCGAACAGCGGGCTCCCGTCGGGTTTACAAGCGTCGGCCTTCGTCCGGCGGACGACGACGGAGTTGAGGCGGTGGCGCTCGCGCACCATCTCCTCGGGCGAATTGAACAGGGTCGGGTCGAGGAGCTGAATCAACATCCAGAACCGGAAATGGTCGCCTTGGTGCGGTGTCGCCGAAAGCAGCAGCATGTCGCGGCTGCGTTCGCGCAGGGCTTCGGCGAGCTTGTAGTTCTCGGTTTTCTTGACCTTGCCGCCTGACTTGAAGGCGGTGAGGTGGTGCGCCTCATCGAAGACCACCAGGTCCCAAGGCGGGGCCTCTTCGAGCTTCTTGATGCGGGCCTTACGCTTCAAGGTATCGACGCTGGCGATGAGCCGGTCGTGCTTGGCGAACGCGTTGGACTTGCGGTCGGTCACGTCGCCCTCGGAGCCGAAGACCTCGAAGTTGAGGTTGAAGACTTCGTTGAGCTCGCGGTGCCAGTTGTTGACCAAGCCGGCTGGCACGACCATCAGGGCTCGGTTGAGCTCGCCTCGGCTTGCCAGCTCGCGCAGGATCAAGGCCGTCTCAATCGTCTTGCCAAGGCCTACCTCATCGGCGACCAAGAAGCGCCTCGGGGCGGTCGTGGTGACACGGTGCGTGAGCACGACCTGATGTGGCAGGAGGTCGATCTTGGCCGAGGTCAGGCTCGCTGCGCTGTCCATCAAGGGCAGCGCATGGGCTTGCCATGTCAGCCACGCCTTGCGAGCCCTGTCGCGTCCTTGGCCCACGTTGGCGACGACGCGCTGCGCCCACCCGAAGGCGAGCGCGAGCGAGGCGATGGCGACTTGGCGTTCGCCCCCTTGAAAGAAGACTCGGGCATAGCCATCGACGGGTGCGGAGACCACCACGCCTTCGCCGAACTGCGCGTGTTTGACGCGCTGGCCCGGAGCTATGCCATCGACGGAAAGCTCGGCGACCGAAGACATCAAGAAATCCGCTGCAAGTAGTAGCCCGCGAAGCGGGCCGTCCCCGCCACCTTCTCGCGAATCTCTTGGCTGTTGGGCTCCGAGCCGTTCCAGAGGCTGCGTCCGATCGGAAACTCATGCCTGCCATGGGCGGCGCTGCACTTCCAATATGCCGCCTGCTCGGCTTGCCGGTATTCGAAGCGACGCGAGTCGGCGAACCAGAAGATCAAAGCCGCCTCGCTGCCACCGAAGGCAACCTCGCGCTGGAACGACGTGATCGCAGGATAGATGTCGTTGTCGAGCCACTTGATGGCATCGGCTGGCGAGAGGGCGTCGATGCTGCCCTCCAGACCAGCGACCACCAATGCGCGCTCCTTGACGAGGAAAGGATCGATGTCTTTCCAGCCCGAGGCATGGAGTCTCGTGAACTGCCGCAAGCTCACGGCCTGGCCGGGAGGGCAAAACGAAGCGAGGCCGGGAACATCCCACAAGATGCTGTGGCCTTGGCGCTTCCAAGTGTCGATCTCCATCGGTGAATTCTTCATGCCGTCACCTCCCCAAAGAGATCGAATTGCTGGCGGACCGCGTCGATGCGGGCCTTGTTCTCGCCCAGCCATTTGGAATAAAGCTGCTTGGCAACGCGGGCCGCCGCCTGAATCTCTGGCGTGCCGCCCCGGTTCGACATCCAATCGAGCAGGTCCGGCACCGCCGGATGCGGATCGAAGTTCGGGTTGTTGAGCGTCTCATCGACGCGCAGGCCGCTGTCCTTGAAACAGGCGCCGACGAGGAACAGGGTCTGATCGAGATCGCGCGACATTCCCTTGCGATGCTTGCCACGCCACCCCTTGGCGAACTCCAACGGGTCGCACAGGTTGTAGACCTTCTTCTCCTCGTCGCACCAGCCATAGGCCTCGAACAGCGACGGCGCGGTGCCCGTGCCGCGCAGATACTTGACCATGTCGTTGCGGTCCACCTTCACGGTCTTGTCGAAGATGCGCAGGAACTGGCGGCTATGGATCTCCGCAAGAACAGGCGGTGCCACACCGGACTCGTCGCGCTCGTCATCGAGCAATTGGTGGATGCCGGCGAGGGCTTCGAGCAGCGTGAACTCCCGGCCCTTCTCGACATACACATGGCCGTAATGGCGCGAGTAGTATTCGAGCGCCTTGCCTCGGCGGATGACTTCCAAGTCGGCCCGTGGAAGGCCACTGGCCTGATGCTGCTCCAACAAGCCTTTGAGATCACGGACATCATCGACGATCTTGCGGCGCAGCTTCGCCCAACTGATCGGAGTCGGGTCATCCACACGCTTGCGGCAGACATGGATGATGTCGTATTCGATCGTCTTCGATCCAAACTCGCCTTCCCCCTTGGTCTCGTCGCTACGGATCGGGTAGGTCGCTTCCAAATAGAAGCCCGCATCGAACAGGCTTTTGAGCACGCCGACCCATGGTTCATCTTCACTGTGATGGAAGGTGAAAGCCAATATGCCGCCGGGCTTCAAGATTCGGTGAGCTTCAGCCCAGCAGGCAGTCAGCAATCTTTCGTAGAAAGCGTCTGGATCATCCGGATGTCTTGCCTTGTTCGCCACCGCCTCAAGCGTCTTTGGGGTGTAGTCCGGTTCAAAATAGGCGGGGTATTTCCCCTTCAGAGCGAGACGCATCCAAACATAAAAGAAGTCGGCAAGCTCGGAGTAGTGAAGCAATCCACCGAACGGCGGGTCCGTAATCACTAGGTCCATCGCCTCGGGCTCGATCTGAGCAAGGTCAGTCGAAGACCCGCAAAAAAGTCGCTGAGCTCCCCGAATGGGATCGCCGGGCTTCGCTTTTTCGCTCTTGCCGGACAAGGCCTTTGCCAACGTTGGATCGACCGCGCCAATTGCCGCATTTGGCACCGCCTCCCATGGGTCTTCGCACCACTCCAGCCCTTGGACAACGCCTTCAACGCAGGAGGCCCAATTGCCGCGCCCCAAGTCCGAGAAGACGCAGTTCTCAACCACCGTGCTCTTGGGATGGTAGTTGTTGTTGCTCATGTGCGGGGCCATGCAGTCTCTGCTGATGTCCCAGAAGCAAAACATGTTCTGGTTGCGCAAATACTGCTGAAACGCACCGAGCAGCGCCTCTCGAACTTCCCAATCGACCTCGACACCAGTGCTCAAAATCGCTCGTTCAAGCTGCGTCAGCACAAGCAACTGCCGCGGATTGAACATGTCCAGCCACTTCAAATAGCCGTGCTGCGGCAACGGCTGCCTTTGATGGGTCATGTGCCCAAAGGGAATGTCGCTCTTTGGCCAGAGGCCAGAGAGGTCAACATCGCGTCGCGACTCCCACTCGAAGAGTGATGCATTCACCGCTGGCACATTGGGCTCGAGGAAATACCGCCCGCCGTAGATTCGGCCTTCCGCATCACACTCAGGGCAATAACATTGCTGAGCCATTGGAGCCGCGGGTGCCGACTTGCCCGATGCACTAACACTTTCTACCAGCGCCTGCTCGCGACCGCAGGTTGCCTCTTGGCAGGCAAATCTTGCCTGCCTTGGAATATTCGACCGATTCGTCTCCAACCTCGCTCCGGTCTCTGGACACTTCACGACATCTGGCAATGCACCTCGGACCTCGATGAAGCGAAGCGTTTTGCTTCTGCCCGAAATCCATGCGGCGGTAGACGCCGCATCATCGGTGACACTGCCCCCATATGCACTGCCGCCTGCGTCTGCCCCGGTTTCGCCATTCATCCAAGAGGGGTGGACCAAGAGGGTCAACGAAACTTTCTTGTTTTTCGCTTTTCCCATGCCCATCGACACTCCATCGATGCGCGCCTTGTGATCGACATGGACCTTGCCGCACGATGGGCACTGAAACCTGCCAGCATCATCCATCGCGATAAACGATTTTTCCGTCTCTGCGACCACCATGGGAGAGCCTGGCGCCATTTGAACGCGCTGCTGCTCGACATCAAAAGCGGTGCCACAACCGCACTCATAGTCTGCCCATGCCTTGACCGACAGCTCTTTGATGGACACGACAGGCGAGGAAAGGATTGGAGTTCGATGGCCGCAACCCGGAGCGCTGCATGGCCCGTGTTTAACCCAGAACGTATAGATCACTTCTGGGCCGGAATATGCGTAGCTTCCCCGCTCTTCGGCCGACAAGCTCAACGGGTCGAAGTCCGCAGGCAGCAACTGACCAGTCTTCGCATGCGACCACTTCCCTCTGTGTCCTCGCGGACAGGTAGTGGCATAGAACGGAATGATCTGCGGCTTCACAGACGCCTCTACCGAGGCAATCAAACTTTGAACCTGCGCAGCATCTACTTTGGTGGTCTCGTTTTTGACGACGAACCAAGCGACAGGATTTATATCGATCCCGGTCATCTGCATGCCGAGACGCGCTCCTTCCAGAATCGTGGTTCCGCCGCCCATGAAGATGTCTGCGACCTGCAACTTGCCGAAGTTGTTGCGACGCTGGTGGTTGGCATAGTAGGAGTCCCACACCACCTTAGATGCCAAGTTCTCGTCGTCTGGTGCCTTGGTCGATGCGGCAATCAGCAGTGAGCGAAAGACGCTTGAACGGCGACGCGCCCACCACTTTGACATTTGATAGACAGGCTTGCCGGCGTTGCCCTCAATCGCAGCGACTTGGTTGACGGGCAGAATTGGAAAATCCACCTCCAAGCATGTCTTTGGACGATTAGGGTCAGAGAAGTCCACCGTTTCCAAGGACACCGCTTTGCCGGCGCCGACCAATGCTGCCACTTGCTCGGCTTGGTGCTCGGCTTTGTTTTTCTTTGTTGCCATGTGAACCCTTACAGCGAGCGCGAAAGCTCAATAAACGGCACGGCGACTTCGAGCAATGAGATGCCACCATGCGAGAGATTCTTGCGTCCGCCTTGGACGCTCCATGCCCGCCGTCCCAACGTGAAGCGGTAGTCGCCTCTCGCAGTCGTGAGCGGGATGTCCACTGGCGGGAGCCAGTTGGACGCAGCCTTGTCGCTGCTTGCCGCGTGGCGCTCAGCGCCGAACACCTTCTGGAAGTATTCCTTCTGCTCTTGGTCGAGCACGTCGCTGAACTGACCCGAAGCCGCATAGCCGTGATCGGCTGTGATGACGAGGCGACGACCCGTTGCGAGGCGTTCGACGAATGCCCAAAAGTCATCACCGGTCAGCACGCCCTTGGCATCCTCAGCCAGTTGCCGCAGGCCCGGACCCGGCCCAGACAAATCGTGCATGAGGCTGTCGGGCCATTCGTGCCAAACGAACAGGTTCGGGTGATTGGGCAGCGTATCGGCGCATTCCTTCCACGGCTGGTCGAAGAGCGCGGTCGCCGCATCGGCGAGCTTCAAGGACGCGACTTGGCCGGCGCTCAACGCCGATCGCTGTGGCAGTCCGAGCTCCTTGGCAAAGCTCGTGGTGTCGCTCGGCAGCGCCGAGCCTGTCGCAATGGATCGATGAACCTTGAAACCGCGCTTGGCGGCCTCCTGCATGAGCCATGGAGACTCGCGCAGCGACAGCGCATCGAGAATCAGCACGGCCTTGGAGCCGGGAGCATCGGCCCAGAACTGCGCGAGCATCTTGGAGGTCTTGGGAGCGCAGCTCTCAAAGTGAGGCCAGAGGTCCCACGCCGAGCTGGACATCACCAAGTCGAGGCCCTCGATGTCTTTGTCCCTGCGGACCATTTCGGAGGCCACGTCGCCATCGACCGGCTTGGACAGGCGCTCCCACAGAGCGGAGAAAACACCCTCCCACGCCTGCGTAGGCTCCTGCGACAAAAGCTCTTCGAGCGATTTGGTCGAGAGGCTCATCACGCATCCTCCTTGTCAGCGTCGAGCCCGAACAGCAACCCGTTGGGCAGGTTCTGGATCAACTGTTGAAGCTGGGCGCCCGTGAGTTTCTCGACGCTGATCGTCACGTTTCGCACGGTCGTGGCTGGCCCGACCTGCCATGTATCGACAACACGGCTGAGCAGATTCAGGCCGGAAGTCGGCGCGGAGTTGAGCTTGGTAGTGGTTGGCGCAGTGACGCCGCCGCCAGGGCCATCACCGCCGCCCGGCGTGGGCGTTCCACCCTCGCCGAAGGGGTTGGGCGGCACATCCCCGCCACCTGGAACGCCAGGCGTGGGAGGAATGCCGGGAATCCCGGGCAGGCCGGGCGTTCCCGGAGCGGGCGGAGCCACAGGCGTCTGGCCCGAGCTCGACGGCGAAGAGCCGGGCTTGGCGAGCGTCGTATCTTCAAGCTGCTTGCCGGTGACATCGAAGTCGCGCTTCATGCGGCGCAGGGCCATTTCGCCGGTCTCGCCGGGCACGAGCTGCAAGGTCTTCAACCCACGAACGTGGATGCTGATCTGGCCGGCGGCGCACACCGCGAGCGTCGCATCCTTGGCCTCGGCCTCGCCAAGCCATGGGATGCATTCCTTGCCGCCGCCGCGAGGCTCGCGCAATTCGCTGAGCAGCTTGGCCATGGAGAGGTTCTTCTCGGCGAAGCTGACCACCAGCTCGTCGAAGTCCTCGTGGACGAAGAGGTTCTGCTTGATCTTCTCTTGGATGGCCGCCGGAATCTTGTCGCCCTTGGTGCCGTGGGGCTCGACGCTGAACACACACTTGGACGTGTCCTCATGGTTCCACACCGAAAGGATGGCGAAGCGGTCGAATCGCTCGGCGATCCTTGTCTTCAACGCACCGATGAACTCGGTGGAGAGCGGCTTATAGGAGGACTCGTTGCGCGCCCATTCCTTGGCTAGGCTCGCCGCGCGGGCCGCGAGCATGAGCTCCTTATCGTGGTAGATCGCCGACGCGCCATCCGAGCCTTTCTTCGGCAGCAGGAAGCGCACAGTGTTGCGGGAAACGCCCAAGAACTTCTTGAGCCACGCCCCAAGCGTCGCGTTGGGCTTGTCCGGGTAAGCCGGCAAGATGATCAAAGGAATTTTGTTGTCCCACGATGCAGGGCGAAGCGACTCGTCGATCTCGTCCCACGGCGTGTTGTTCCATTCCCGTTTGAGAACGATGGTTCGGTAAAGGCCGCTGATCTGCACGTCGCCGCCGATCGCGTGCCGAATCTCGGCCGCCAAGAAGTCCACGTCCTCGCCGTTTTGGAACAGCTTGTCGTTGCGGGCATGGGCCATCAGCCTCGTCCGAGCGTTCTCTTCGAGCTTGAAGACCAGCCGCGATCCTGTCTTGTGGATGTTGTAGCTATTGCCCTCGATGGTCGCGAGCTCGGCTTGGAACGCGTTGTCATCGACCTTCGCGCCACGCGTGACATCGACCTGCAAGGTCTCGGGATCGGCGCCGACGCGCTGGTTGTCCAGCGACAGCGAGCGCAGCCACAGCGAGGTCAGGACTTCGCGCAAGTGCGGAACGCTGGTGAGGTCGCCGCCAAGGGCCTCCTCGACCGCCGTCAGATTGCGCAGAGCCCGGTCGCGCAACTGCTTGTGGTGGTCGATGCCGACGTTGTCGATGAGTGCTGCCGCGCTGCCTCGGTCATCGCCGGAGAGCTCGAAGTCGGCGGGCGTGATGACGGGCACCAGGTCGCCCGCTGACTTGAAGAGTTCAACCAAGATGCGGACGAGATCCCGTGTTCCCTGCGCCTTGATTGCGAAGATCACTTCGTCGTCGAGGAGCTGGAGCAGTTCCGGAGAGAAGGGCCATGCCTCGATGAAGCGGGCGCGGTGCTTCTCGACTTCGGAAGCCGGCTTTTGGCCCAACCGCATGAACTCCGCCAAATGGGTCTCGACCCGCGGGGCGATCTGCGCGTCACTGATGTTGATGCGGTTCTCGAAAATCCGATACAGCAGCAACCGGCGGCGGTCATGCTGGGCCTGCTCGCCCTTGAAGTCGACACGGACCGGGTTGACCCGAAAGAGCTGCTGGGCCGCGTTGGAACTGCCTTCGCGTACCGAGACGACCAGCGTGAGTAGCTCGGGGTTGTTCTCGGCGATCTCCGAGAGGATTTGGATGAAGTTGAAGGCCCAGATCTGGCGGGGCTCTTGTGCGTCGCTCAGGCCGTCGAACCATGTCTGGAATTCGTCGAGCAGTAGTGCGCAGGGCTTCTGCTTGAACATGTGGACCAGGATGTCCTTGCCCGGCACTTCAGTCTTTTGACCAGCCCAAACGCCACGAGCGTAGTCACCACCAGGATGACGCTTGAAGAGCAGATCCCACAAGTAGGCGAACCGCCGCTCGTGCAACGGCTCGGCGATGACTTGCCGCGAACTGCTCAGCGCGAGCGCTGCCAGCTCTGGACGAGACAGTTTGTCAGCCCAATCCTTAAGCCAGAGCTCACCCACTTCGGGGTCGCTGAGCAGGTGGCAAAGCGCAGCCATCAAATGCGACTTGCCCTGCCCCTTGTCACCTATGAGCACCACAGCCCTGTTTGAACCCGGCGCCGCGGCCTTGATCGTCTTGATGAGGTCGATCGAGGGGTACGTAATGCGCAGGAAGTCCTGGGCCGCCATGTCCAGCGCACCGGTCTTCGCCTCGTTGGTGAAGTCGATCGTCGTCCCACGTAACCGAGCGCCGCGAAACTCATTTCGCAATTGCAGTCCAAGCATGTATTGCCTCCCTTACTTTTGTTGGTCCATTGTCGTTTCCGCCTCAGATGTAATAGCGGAACGGCAGAGGCGGAAGCTCGTTTTTTCGAGGAGCCGCCGTCAGAATTTCGCCCACGGCATCGGCGAAGCGCAGCGTCACCGGGACGCCGTCTCCAAAGATGCACGCGTTGTAGTTGAGCTTGGTCAGGGCGAGCACATCGGCCATGACCTGCTTGATGTCCGCGACGCCTCGACATATCTCGATCGAGAGCGGATTGGGCACCTCGCGGCCGGCGTAGGTCTGCAACCGCGGCACGAAGCCCTTGGTCCACAGGTAGGCCATCCACTGCGACTTCACCCATCCCACGCCTCGGGCGATGTTCATCGTCCCGTGCCGATAGAGCTTCATGCCGGAGTCTTGGCGAATGCGCACGCAGACCACGTTGGTCTCGGGCGGCACAGTCTCCTTGAAGCCTTCCCATTCCTCAGCCGAGAAGCGCGTCTTGCCGTGGATGAAGAGCTCCTTGGGCGCCTGGCCGCCATGGTTCTTGCGATACGCGTCCACGACCATCGCCATCAGCGACTTGGCCTTCTCCTTGGGGAGGTGGAAGTCGTCCTTGGTCGAAGTGAGCCATGGGCCGACGGCGCCGCGAAACACCACGCCTTCTCCAGAGTCGAGGAACATCTGGGCGCCGCAGCACGCATTGCCCGGCTCGGCCGACGACGAGTCCTTCTTGAAGACAATGCCTACATAGCAGACGCCGGGCCGCGAAGTCGCGAGCTGCCATGGCTTGCCGCCGGCCTTGAAGAAGCAGGTCGTGGCGAGGTTCCACGCGAGGGTGGCGGGGTCTTGGAGGCCCCGGCCTGGCATGCCGTTGTCGCGGACGAACTCATCGGGCGCCAGCGTGGTCTCGCGGACCACTTGCACCGCCGCCTTGTGCTCCAACAGCCGGGCCTTGAGCTGATTGTGGAAGTCGAGCTCGTAAAGGTAAATCTCGGCCGACGCGTTGTCTTCCTCGAACAAGCCCGGAGCCTTGAGCAGCCGGGTCGCCGCCGCCTTGTCCATCAGCACGCCGGAGCGCTGCTTCTGGCTGGCCTCGACCTTCGACTGCGGGCGGCAATACTTGTGGACATCCTCGGGCACCACGGCCATCCACAGGTCGATGGTCGATTCGCTGCCGTCGCGCAAGTGATCCGCGATGGCATCGGAATAAAGCGAGACGGCCTTGTGGATCGCCTGATGGCGGTCGGAGATGCGGATCGCGTTGGCGAGCTCGGCAGCATCGATTTCCAGCCATGTCGCGGGCTGCGCGGGCCACTCCACGCCGAACAGGGCTTGGAACCCCGGAAACAGGGTTTGGTTGGGGTTGTCGGCCAGCGCGGGGGCGATGGGCTTGGCCAGGCGAGCGACGCACGCCGAGTAGCGGCGAAGGCCTTCCTTGGTGGAGACCACGCCGATGCGCAGCTTCGACCTCGCCTGTGGGCTCTCCTTGGGGCCATACAGCAGCAGGCCGTCCTTGGGATGCTCCATGGACTGCCCATAGCCAAACAGCAGCTCGGGCTCGGCGATCTCGATCAGATTGAGTTCGAGGCTCATGCCGGGACCTCCTCGTCGTCGAAGTCATCGACCTCGCCCAAGTCATCGTCGGGCTCATCGACGGGATCGTCATCGATCGACGGCGCCAAGTCGGAGAGGCCCACGGGCGAGCTGAAAATGATCGGCGTGGCGGATACGACAACCTCCCGCCCGGAACCCACCGGCAGTTTGATTTCGGGCTGGCCGTCGGAGACGAGAGCGAGGAAGGCCCGCAGGAAACCGCGCCAGCGGTCGTTCCACCAACTGCGGCAAAAGCTCATGCGCAGGCGGTGCGCCTTTGCCGGAACGTCGAACGGCTTGCCGTCATCGTCGGTGAAGACGATGGTGGAGCGCAGCTCGATCCGCCACGGCTCGTCGAACTGGGGCACCATGCCCACGGCGTAGCACCAATTGGCCTTCTTCTTCTCGCTGCGACCGTTGAGTCCTTTGCGGCGCTTGCGGCCATCGACATCGACGAAAGCCACCTTTTCGCCGCGCCCCTTGGTGAGCTCCGGCGTGGCGTAGAAGACCTTGCGCCCGCCCGCCTGCTCGAAGACGCCAAGGCCCTTGGCCTCCATCGCGAGTTCCCACGCCTGCCGCACGAGGTTGGCGACGCGCTTGCGGGCCTCGCGCGCATCGACGTGCTTGTCGCCGATGGTGGCGCCGCCCTGAACAAACATGGTCGAGTCCACGCCGGTTGAGGCTTTGAGCATGACCGACTTCGACATCAGGGACACGAGCTCGAATGCCTTGGCAAATCCAACGATGCGGTCCTCGTGTTCGAACCAAGGCATGCGCCTATTGATATCGGTGACCTTGATCTCGCGCTCGCTTCCCAAGATGCGGGCGGTCTCGATCGGCGGCAGCGAGACGACGCTGAGCCATGTCGAATCGAGCGACTCCTTGGACTCAGTGCGCAGGATCGCGCCTTCCTTCATCTCGGCGAGCCAGTGCCTAGTGGAGCGCGGATCGGGCGCTGAGACCTTGGGCGCATTGGCGTCAGCCAGGGTGTCGAGCACCGAGGCCAAGCCCGCGTGCCAGCCGTTGGCGAAGTCGATGACGTTCTTGCGATGGATGCCGATAGGCAGCAGCGAGAAATCGTATTTATCCAAGCGCAGCGGGATCACAAACCCCGGCAAGGACTTCTCGACGGTCTGGGCAACCGCCCATTCGTCCTTGACGCCCTGCTTGTCCACCGCGACCGTGGACACGACGGCCAAGAAGCGGAAGGACTCGTTGCGAATGGCCCCTTCGATCTTGTCCCAGAACTGGTCGCCGCCCTTGAGGCGGCCGAGGTCGTGCCAGACGGAGTAGCCGGCAAGCTCCAAGCGGGCGCCGAGCCAGCGGACGAAGCCGTTGTCCTCCGGCGTGGCGTGGCTGATAAAGATCGATTCGCGCGTCATTGCCGGCCCTTCTGGACAGCGTCGCGGCCCGGGGCCAGCGACGCGCTCTCGACGCCATAGAGCGTCTGGGGGTTGCGAAGCCAAAGGTGATGCGAGGCCGGGTCGAGCCGGTGGTCGTCTGAGGAGTCGATGCCCCAGCGGCGCAGAACGTAGCCGGCCAAGGCCGCCCGCGTCTTGATACGAAGCGTGCCGTCTTCCATCGCGTAGTCGGCCTCGACCGCCTTCGGAAACTGGATGCCGGGGTGCGGGACGATCTCCATGTCCACCATCCGCGCCCACTGCTCATCGGCAGGCAGCAACTCGCTTTCGGCGACCTCTCCGTCGATTTCCTGAGCTTTGGCGATGCGGGTCAGGACGAAGTCGCTGAACCGCTGGCGTTCGCGGTCATACCCGCGCACATGCCAGCGCAGGCCGTTGTCGGCCAACGCGACCGGCACGATCTCGCGCTTCTTGGCGCCGGAAGACAGGGACAGGTAATTGATGCGAAGAGCCTTCTTCGCGCACATGGAGCGAGTGATGGCGCCGAGCACGGCCATGTCGGGCCTCACGAGCTGGCCGGGGCCTTCACAAGGCGTGGCCTGCTTCAAGCCTAGGTCGAGCCCATCACCGAAGCCTTGAAGGAGCCAAGCAAGCACACGCTCGGAGTGGAATTCATGGACCGGCTTGAATTCAGCGCTCGGCCGGTAGCAGCGGGACGTTTGGTCGTAGTCGAGATTTGCAGGCGCGATCTCGCGATACAGGCTCAGGTCGCGGGACGCCGCTGCCGGCTTTATGCCGAACCGGGCTTCGATGTCTCCCCTGCGGAGCTCGCCAGTGAAGAACGCGCGCAGCTCCAAAAACGCGAGGCGCTCGCGCTGAGACTGCGAAACATCCAATGGGTTGGCCAAGAGCCCCTTTCTCGGGCCTCCTGCCCGCCGGCGAAGCAAGGAACGCGCCGATCAGAAAGAGCATACCACACGAATCTTTTTGATGACCTCCAGCTTGAACAGTGCCAAAAGCAATCAATTTGGCGTTCGCGCCTTGCGCTCCACACCCGCCACAGGACGTCCGCGCACCTTGACGCCCAGGCAGGAGAGTCAGGTGTTCCGCTGGGTCAACGGGCGCGACCCCCGGCAATACGGTCTGGACTTTGGTTTGTGGACCCGCGCCGTGGTGGGCGAACTCATCGAGCACAAGTATGGCGTGCGGCTGGGACTCAGCGCCATCGGGGCGATGCTGGCTCGGCTCGGGCTCACGCCGCAGAAGCCCCTGCAGCGCGCCTACCAGCGTGACCCCGAGGCCATCGAGTGCTGGCAGCGCGAGGTCTTCCCCGCCCTGTCCAAGCAGGCGCGCCAGGACGGGGCGGACATCTTCTTCTGGGACGAATCGGTCTTTCGTGCCGACACGGTGCATGGCAAGACCTGGGGGCTGCGCGGCCACACCCCAGTGGTGCAACGCCCCGGACAGCGCCACTCCATCAGTGCCGCGTCTGCCGTCAACGCCAAGGGGGCCTTCTGGTTCTGCACTTATGAAGGGGCGCTCACCGCTGCGCTCTTCATCGATCTGCTGGGGCGCATGATGCAGGATCGGCAAAGGCCGGTGCATCTCGTCGTCGATGGCTTGCGCACAAGACGGCGCTGGTCAAACAATACGTCGCCTCGACCGAAGGCCGCCTGACCCTGCATTTCTTGCCGGGCTATGCGCCGGACTTGAATCCGGATGAGCTGGTCTGGAGCCATGTCAAGCGCACAGGCACAGCACGGCGCCCCTTGCGCAAGGGCGAACAACTCCGCGACAAGATCGAGGAGCAACTCGCCAAACTGCAGCAAATGCCCCACATGATCCGCTCATTCTTCAGAGCCCCTTCTGTCGCCTATATTCTCGACTGCTGAGTAAGTCCGCAGGGCTGGCGAGTGCTGTGCGGCGGGACAATGGGCTGGCAGATCGAGCAGAAGACGGCGGGGATCGACAAGATCCTGCCGGCGATGCGAACTGATGTCGCGCTCGACCACCCATCAACCGGGCAGCGGATAATCATCGACACCAAGTTAACCGCCATTGTGACAAGCGGTTGGTACCGTGAGGGAACCCTGAGCAGCGGATACGTGTACCAGATCTACGTCTATCTGCGCTCCCAGGTTGGGCGCGGCGATGCGCTTGCAGATCACGCGAGCTGATTGTTGTTGCATCCCGCGATCGGCCAGATGGTCGACGAAACAGTGCTGATCCAGGGGCACACCATTCGGTTTGCCACTGTGGATTGACAGCAACTCCTGCGGACATGCGAGCGCAGCTGCTGCGACTCTGCGTCCCAGACCACGCGATGAAGACGGACTCGTGAAAGAACCCGGACGGAATCGCAATCGACACTTGGGCAAACATCAGCGCGGAAAGTTGGAGTTCCCTTCTTCTGGGTAACGGCGCCAAATTCATCTGCACTATGCCAATGCCAGGAGCGGTTACCGTGGCTAGAGCCTACCGCCGGGGGTTCGTACAGGCCGGAAAATCTCAGATCTAGGCGGGGGATCGTAGCAGCGCTCATTCCCCACGCCACTGTTCTTTTAGTGCTCCGGATACGGCGGCAAAATCATCGTCCGGTTCACCAGCACATTGAACGTGTAGCCGGGCCGGATGTTCAGCGTCGGCTGAATGTTCAGGTTCTTGTTGAGCAGGTTCGTCCCGACGGTATCGATCTGCTGCGACAAGGCCCCTGCAGCTTGCTGGCTGGCGCTCGGTGTGGTGAGTGCATTGCCGGTCTGTGGTTGGCTCAACTGCGCGCCGACCCCCAGCAGGCTCATCAAGATGGCACTGCCAAAGATGCGCGCGTAGTGGTTATCCACCTGATCCGACAAGCCACTTTCGCCCTGCCCGTCTGCGCCGATCATGCCCTTGAGATCGATCATCGACCCGTTGGGGAAAATCAGCCGATTCCAGGCCACCAGCACGCGGCTCTGGCCGTAGGCCACGTCACTGCTGTACGCGCCGATGATCTTTGTGCCTTGCGGGATCAGGACAACACTGGGGTTCAAACTGTCGTATACGGTCTGCCGCACCATCCCGGTGATCGTGCCAGGCAGGTCGCTGTCAATGCCGGTTTGCAAGACGGCCGGAATGACTGAACCGGCGAACAGTTCATGGCTGGATGCCTTGGGCTGTACAGCGGCTTGCAGATAGCCGTTGTCGTCCTTGTTCTGCTGCACGTCCAGGAAACCTTGATTGCCGGACTGCGCACCAGCGCCGCCCATCCTGCTCGCCCCATTCATCCCACTCAGCGCGGCCATCAATTTGCGCACATTGGGATCGTTCGCGGCCTGTGGGTTTTGGGCCATGGCTTGTGCCAGTTGATGCTGCAACGCCAGCAAGTCTTGCGGGCTGGTTTGCCGGCCGGTTGCGCCGGAAGTCTGCATCAAACCTTTTCCGCCCACTCCAATCTCAGCCAGATTGGCGCTTTGGTCCGCCAGCACCAGTCCCTCCAGGCGCTTGTAATGCTGGTCGACCAGCCACTGGTGATATTTCTGCGCTGGCGTCAAGGCCGTGGGCTGGCCCGGTTGCAGCGTGGCGCCCTGCGGATGCGCAAGGGCAGACCCTGCGCCGCTGGCTGTGGACGCGGGAGAGGATGCGGCAGTCGGCTGTGGGGCAGCGCCGCGCACGGTGAACGTGCTGGCCTGCGCCTGAGCCTGTGAGGCGCTCGGTGCGGGCGGTGCGCTCATGCCGACCTGATCCGTGCTGCTCGCCGCCAACGCCTCGGGCGGGGTGGATTTGTTGCCCGACGTTGCAATTCCAATCAGGATCAGCGCACTCAGTCCGGTCAATCCGCCGAACATTAGCGTCTTGCTTTTCTTGGACAGGCGCTTGCCTTGCTTGGGGTCGGCCTTGAGCTTCATGCCTTTGCCCTTGTTGTCGCCTTTTCCGCCCTTGGTTTTACCGGGCCCGATGACGTCCGCGATCGGTGGGAGTTCTGCAGCGGGCGCTGTGGGAGCGGGCAACGCCGCCCCCTCGATCACGCCTGCGGGTTGGTTGTGGTCATTCATGTTCTTTGCCCCTTTGTGTTGGGTGTTCTGGCGACTGGATTAACGCGGCAAGACGATGAAATCGCGTTCCGGCTGCCCGTGCTGACACACCACGGTGCGCGCGTTCTTGCCAGCACCCAGCGTGAGGTTGAACTTGATCGGCAGGCCGTCAAGGACGTAGTAGCCGTGCACAAGACGGCTGTTCATCAGTTCGGTGTTGCCGTTGCTGGTGTTGAACACAGCGGGCGCATCGGTGAATTTCATGGCCTGGGGCATCTGAAGGTAGGTGTGGCCTCCACCCGCGAACGCGCGCACCGGAAGCATGTCGGTGCTATCGGTACCGCCATCCGATTTGCACGTGAAGTCGAAGTCCAGCTTGGCCGGATCAATGTCGCCCAGCGGGGCAACTACGGCCTTCTTTTTGGCTTCGGCCTTGGCCTTTTCGGCTGCACGTGCTTGCGCGGCCTGCTGCTGCATGTTGATGACCAGTTGCTGCGGGTCGTAGTAGCCGACCAGCGGCACATAGTCATGGGCATCGCTCACCAGGGTCATGTAATACACCCGGCCGGCATCGGTGGTGACCACGAGGTTGGTGACTAGGCCGGCTTGGGTGGGTTTGACGATGACCACGGGACGATCACCGGCGTTGGTGGGTTGCACCAGCCAGCGCACCGAGTCACCGATGCTCAGGCTGGTGATGTGCTCGCCGGGCAGAAGATTGATGACGCAAACATGCAGCGGCGCGCAGGAGATCGTCGGATGGCTTTGACCGTAGGCGTACATGACGGAACCGTTGGTGCCGATGATGTCGTTGGCGACGCCGGTTCGTAGCCATTGCTTCGCGGCGGCATCAGTGGCGCGGTACGACAGCGGCACGGGCGGGGTCTGGTTCACCAGTTCGTGGCTGGTGCGCCCGTTGTCGGGTGTGCCGACCGACAGGATCGGGCTGGCCGCAAAGGCAGGGGCAAAGAAAGAGGCTGACAGCGCGGCGGCGAGGATGGTGCGTTTCATGGGAATTTCTCCGAGATGGGAATGGGGCGGATCAGGACACGCTCTGGGTCCAGTTGAGGGACTGAATGAAGATGCCCAGCGGGTTGTCGAGCATGACTTGCGGCTTGTCGGCCAGCTTGGCGTCCACGCCGACGGTGATCTGCGCTTTCCAGTGGGTGGTCGTGCTGTTTTGGCCGGGGATGGCTTTGACTTCCGTCCAGTTCACCTGATAGGTGTTGGCCCCAGTCGGGAGCACGCTGTTGACCTGCGGGTTGACGGTGAAGGCCGCGCCAAACGGGCTGTTGGCCTTGAACCAGTCGCTGACGGTGCTGGCGGCGTTGCTCGACAGCATGGCGTAGCTGCGATTCAGCAGAGTTTGCTGCGCGGTCTGATCGGGCAGCACCATGCGCGTGTTGACGATCCAGTTGGCAAGTTGCGCCTCGATGATGCGTTGGGTCACGCCAGAACCGTTGCTGGGTTGCGCCACCGCAATCGGGCTGCCCATCTTGTCGATGGCGACCACGAATGGTTTGATCTTGCTTTGTGCGCCGATGTAGGCCACACCGATCACGGCGACGGACGCCACCGCAAGAGCGGCAATGGCGGCAATGCGCCAGGACTTAGCGCGGGCAATCTGGTCACCGTAACGCTCGTCCCATTCGCGACGGGCGTTGAGGTAAGGGTTGGCTTGAGCCATGTCGGGTTCTCCTTCGGGGATGGGGTTACTTGACTGGATATGCGCAGAGGCGGCACGGCGTGGGCACCGTGTCCGCCCGACAACATCAGGGGCAAGGAATGGCGTGGCGGATTCCCCATGCGCGTTGCAGATCGAGGCCGACCGTCCAGCCCATTTCGGGTGCGTGACGCGCGCTATGCGTTGCGTAGCGCCGTGCCGCGTGATGCTCGTCTTCGCGCCTCTTCCGTGCTGGAGATGTCGTTGGGTTTGCTGGATTTCATGGTCGCGCTCATTGCAGGTAAAGATGAAGTTGCGGGTCGCGCAGCAGAACGGCCACGGAGTGCTTCCACAAAATTTGATCGCCGGAATGCCTGCCGGTGGCGCAAGGGAAGGCTTCGCCATGTCGCATGCCTGCCTCGGTGAGTTCCCATTCGCCACGGGCATTGCGCCTTTGCAGGCCCAGGCGTTCGAGCGGGAGGTTCGTGCTCACGGCTGGCTCACGGATAAGTGCGCCAAGGCCAGTTTCATTCAGGGTTGTCGGCAACGAGCATGCGCCCTTTGTGTCCCCTGCTCACACGGGGATGAACCGCGGTCCATTTCCATGGATGGCATGGCAACAGAGGGATGCTGTTCCTAGGTTTTTGCCTGAGTGCATCATGTCCCGCGCGACGCATATCGTCGCACCTCATCCGCACAATGCATCCTTCGCACCGGTCAACGGAGCAAATTCGGAGGGGCTACATGGAGAAACCTTCAGCATCGACGTCTGATGACGCTGGCTGGGTGTATATGGTCGACCGCATGATGCTGGGCATCGTTGTCGAAATGTTCAGCGAGGTCACGCAGAAGGCCAGACACGAGTTGCGTTTCCTGCGTCATCAGCCGGTGGCCTTCCTCGCCCAAGCCCAGGACATCCCAGCTCGTTTTCGCACCTACTACGTCGATATGCTCTCGCGCATCGACGCCATGCTGGAGGTGATTGAGCCCAACTGGAAACATCCGCCCGATTATTTACTGGCGATACCCGATGCGCCCATGGAACTGCACTGGCACGAGCGCTGCCTCGCAGAGCAGGCAGAAGAGATCGGCGCGGTGATCGGTCGGATCAACGCCACGGCGGACAAGCTGCGTCTCACTCTCGACCAAATAGCCCAACGGCTGTGCAGCCTACCGCCGTCGATGATCGCCTGGGACAACAGGGTCGAGGTGCGCGTGTGGGTCGAGTTCAGGTCCATCGCCGACCGTCCGAGCTACGCAGGCTTCGACGGCGGCGAGAACGGCGAGGATGTCGACCCGATCGAGGCCAGGGTCGTCCCCGCTTTCATCCTGCGATTCATACAGGAGAAGGACGAAGACCGCGGATACAACTGGAACATTCACCACTATGACAGCGAGCACCCGCTGGCCGGCCTGTTCTACGACTATCTTGCCCATGCCGTGACCGCCAATACCCCGTTGCCTGAAGCGCTGCTGCCCTTGGTCCAGGACTTGTGGTTCGAGGTTTATGTCCGCGGCGACGGTTTCATGTCCAAGGATCCCAACGACGAAGGGCCGCCCAGCAAGCTGCCCTTTGGGCTGGCGGCCACCGACAAGGAGGCCACATGATGTGCGGTGATCTCGAGGCCCGGCGTCTACGGCGCGTATCCGCGGCTGCTGTCTGAGCTTCGGGGCATTACTCGACCTTGAGGTTTCTTCAGGCGGATGCGCAAGCTTTGCGCTCGGAGGTAACGAGCAATGCAAGAGCAAGGGTTTGAAGTCGCAGTATGAGCGGCCTTATCGCGACACATCCTGTCGCGCATCCCCCACACAATATTCTCATACCACCGGAGAACCTCCATGCGACGCAGCCGCCACACGCACATTGATCCCCTCCTCGGGCGAGGCCCCAGTCCCCTGGACCCCATCGGGCGTCTGTGGATTTCGCGCATCCTCGTGCCCCTTGGTGGACTGACGCGTGGCGAGCATCAGAACTTCGATATGAAACGAGGGCTTTGTCTGATTCTGCCCCTTCTTTTCCAATCTCTCCATGCAAAGGAACACCATGCCTATTCCAAAGCATGAAGACCCATTCCTGGGGGAATCTACACGCGTAGAAGCTCCCACATCCAAAGCGCCAGTCCAAGGGGCCGGCCTGGAAGACGCTCAATCGGGTGGTGCCCTGTATCGCCAAGCGGTGGCGCTCGTGCTCGGGCATCGCCAGGCGTCGGTCGCCCTCGTGCAGCGGCATCTGCGCCTGGGTTACAACCGGACTTGCCAACTATTCGAGCGCATGGAGGCCGAAGGCATCGTGTCGGCGTTGCCCGCGACAGGATTGCGAGAGATTCTGGTGCCGCTGCCCACGAAGCCCGAACAAGCATGAGCACCCTTCCACGCCAACCGATTTGTGCGAGGCAGACGTGCTGCATACGGCAAACTGATGGTCAAAATTCAATCGGCGCGGACAGTAAGGAGCGCTCGGCGCGCAAGCCGAGACAGGGAGAAGCGGTACGCTGCATCTCGCCAAATGAAATCTGGATGATGCCGGATAAAGCCGCGATGGCTTCACCCGTAGGTCGGCTGGACAAAGGTTTACACCATGTTACAAAGAAAAGATGAGGACAGGGAGACGATCCCCGTGGTCCCTGTACTGGTGCCAAACCGTTCTCAGCATTGCCAAACCTTCCTCGCACCGCTGGCCCAATGTCTGTTCGACCTGGACGGGAAGATTCCAGCCAAAAGCGGAAAACTGCCCCATCGCATCGACGTCTTCAACGCCACGCAGCAGTCCCCCATCGGTACAAAGATGCGAGGCATCCGCATCCACAACTGCGCCACGGTCTCTACTGCCCTGGTCGGCGTCGTTGCCATGGACGTCCGAACTGGTCAGAGGTACTCATGGTGCCCGTGCGGGCTCTTGCTGCAAGAACCCGAGCTTGCATACGACGAGCTATGCCCGCAGTAGGCGCACGTGTAATTGCCGCCATGCTTGCCGATGTACTGATGTTTGTCGTGTGGGCTCGCGTTGCACGAACCCGCTGAGGCATAAGAGGACGTATGCCCACAAAATTTGCAGATATATCCGAGTGCGCTCTCCTGCATGTAGACGTGCGTGCGCGATGGTGAAGCTGAGCAGGAACCAGCGGAGGCGGAAGATGATTTGTGACCGCAGCAGGAACAGATGTAGCCCATAGTAGATGGATCCTTGAAGTGGGTGGTGCGAAAACCGAGAGTGGTTAAAACCTCAATCATCGATCCTGTATGCGTCAGAATACGACGCTGCCGGTTCGATCTCTGCTATCGCGTTATAACGCAACTCGAATACGGGGCAAATATCCGCCGCTTATGTTGTCAGCCATTCCACAGTTTTTTCGCAATGCCTTGGCAAGACCCATCGCCCAACAGCTCGTTTGACAGATCCGCCAAAACCCACGATCTCCTGCACCGCAGGTAAGACGATCTGCCTATTATCTGAAAGCTGTTTGGCGCCATTAAAAAGTTTAGAGAATCGGCTATCGCCTTCAACAACCACCAAACTCGCTTCAGCGGCTTTTCGCCGGAAATGGGCATTACGATGTAAGTGCGCAAGCGACTGCGGCGGCCACACTTCGTCAATTGGCGGCTGGTAAACCGCATTCACCACAAAATAGCCAATGACGAAACAGGTTCCTTTTTCAATCTGTTCGCCTTGAAAGCCTGCATAGAAAACAAGATAATCACCATGATTGAGCGAAAGTAATTGATTCCGCTTTGGCGCATTGGGCTCGCCATAAGTCATTGACTCAAACTCTGGATCATAATGCGCATAACAATTTTGATGTGCGTATCGCTCCATCGTACCGCCATGTCGACACAGCAAGCCATTATATCTGACCCCCCGCTCTGGCGCGACTATATCTTCTTTGTCAGGAATAGGAACATATTCAAACGTCCCATTCTCGAACAAGGGCGATAACGTTCCCCCGCAGCCTCTGTCAATTCCGACGCGTAAAAAAAGAATTTTCATCTTATTCTCCCTTCCTACAGCCTGAATCACATCGACCAACCAGTGACGCCCGCATCGTCGCGTTGGGGGGAGCCAGACAGGGGAAATCGCCCACTGTATTGAGCTTAAAGCCTTCCAATTCCAGCCATTTTCTCAGCGCATCAAGTTGCGCATCATCGAAATCCGGAGAACGATATCCATAAGCTGTTGGCTTCCCGTTTGGAATGTTTATTTTGAACTTTCTCCAACCGTCTTTAGGCTGACGCGCCTGTCGGCCCAAATAATAGAATTCATTGCTAATCAGAACATTCCTTCCTCCAGTGTCGTGCATCTTTGTATAATCATCATCTTCATGGTGCGCATTTTTATGTTGCTTCCACTGTTCTTTTGAGACTTCTTCATATATGTTATCGCCTAACGCGTCAATATGCCACGGAACGAATGGTTCCTTTGGTTTCTTGCATTCAAATTCGAGATCTTTGAAATATTGGTCAAGGCTCATTTTGCTGGTGATTTTTGCCAGGTAGACAATCCCGCCCAACTCCACATCCAAGCCATTTCCTTTCGTCAAGTCTCTGAGTTTTTTTGATACAAATCCTGCTATCCACTCATCTTTTTCTCTTACGCGACGCATTCCTGGCTTGCATGTCGCCAAAGTGAGAGCTCCGTGGAAAGGATTGGGTGCAAATCCGTGGTCGTGGGTCAACAGGTACGTGTAAAGCATATGGCCATCCATTTTTAGGAACATCAAACGGGGGTGCAATTGTTCGGGGTCAAATTTTTCTACGCATGCTCTGGACACCGCGTGAGGTATGTTCTCCCCTGCCGAAGAAATTTTCCTAGTTTGCCGCACTGCTCGCAAAGATGCGCAAAAAATGCCACTGCCATTTGAATCATGCCTAGGGAGACGCTGATCAATCCAAGAATCAGCGTCAATCATTGAGATTGGCCGACGCGAGTCGGCCAATCTCGCTTTGGGTCACCATTGCGAGCGAAGAAAGCGCCCATTGGCCCGCTGGTGGCGCCAAATCGCACTCGCTGGGCGGCTGCCGCGCTCCTGCGGCACACTCAAGACGCACCTCGGGCTTGGAGCGCCAACAAGCTTCGCTTGGCAATCACCAGATTCGCCAGACCAAACAAACTGAAGAGCTGCGCGGTGTTCTTGGCCAGTCCACGGTAGCGCAGCTTGCGGTGCCGGAAGAGATTCTTGATCACGTGAAACGGATGCTCGACCTTGGCGCGGATACTGGCGGTCAGGCGCTCGCGCTGGTCGATCAGCGCATCGACCGCGCGGCCCTTGTCGAGCGTGCGGCGCAGCCCCGGGCGCATCGCGGTAATCCACTCGGTGTTGCTCGTGCGCTCTGGGCGCTTGGCCGCCCCTTGATAGCCCGCGTCGCCAATCGCCACGATCTCTTCACCGTGCAGCAGCTCATGGGCCTGGGTCACGTCGTTGACGTTGGCTGCGGTGCCGATCACCGTGTGCACCAAGCCCGAGTCGGCGTCGGCACCGATGTGCGCCTTCATGCCGAAGTGCCACTGGTTGCCTTTCTTGGTCTGATGCATCTCCGGGTCGCGCTGGCCCTTCTGGTTCTTGGTCGAACTCGGCGCGGCGATGATCGTGGCGTCAACGATGGTGCCCGCACGCATCAGCAGTCCCCGCTCGGCCAGGTGGACGTTGATCTCGTCAAACAGCGCACGGGTCAGGTCGTTCTTTTGCAAAAGGTGCCGAAACTTCAAGAGCGTGGTGGCGTCGGGCACCGCCTCACGCGCCAGATCAATCCCCATGAAGTCACGCAGTGCCTGGCTGTCGTAGACCGCGTCTTCCAGCGCTTCGTCGGCCAGGCCGTACCACTGCTGCACGAAATACAGCCGCAGCATCCGATCGAGCCCCACCGGCGGGCGCCCCCGCCGGCCGCTCGTGGGGTAGTTCGGAGCCACCACCGCGATCAGCCGCGCCCACGGCACCACGCGCTCCATGTCGGCGAGGAACTTCTCGCGCCGCGTAGTCTTCTTCTTGCGGCTGAACTCGGCACTGGCGAAGCTGATCTGGCTCATCGATGGGCAGAGAAGGCGGGCTGGTCTTGGATCAACGTGCAGGGGCGGTTGGCCGTGCACTGGCTGCGGAATAAATCAGCGTCTCCCTAGCTGCTTTTCGACCGCATGTTCTTCATGAAACCTCAGCGAACCCCATTTCTCTTTGATTTGCATGGCTACAACTTGCGGGCCACCATTGTTGTCCGTGTGTACTGGAGGAAAGCGCAGAGCGTATCAAGCAGATCAAACCTACCGTCACCGCAAGTGCTGCCCCAGCCCATGGCACTTTCCTGAACAGGACGGTTCCGATTCACAAAAAGTTTCGGATAACGCTGGCAAAGCAAGTCAGCAAGTTCTTTGTTCATGTCGGCATTGGTCTGTTGATCTTCAACCCATTACAGAGTGAACCGCCCCGAGTTTCGTGGAGGCTGGTTGGTTTAAGTCATGCGGGAATGGCGTGCTGACTGGCTTGTTGGCGCCAGTAGTTTGCCTCAGCTTCTGCCGGAGGGATACCCCCAAGAAGCAGCTGTAACCTGCGAAACGCATTCCGGGGCAGCCAGTTTCGCAGATTTTTTGCTTGTACAGGCTGTGCCCAGGGTGAGACACCCTGGGCACTTTGCGCCGGGCTGTTTGCGACGCCAACTTGGTACGAGCCAGCGCGGATTTTGAACCGAGATTCCATTGGCCCACGCTCCTCCGTCGGCACATTGTTTTGATCGGGCTCAGTGCGCCATCGGCTGCAAGAGACCAAGAGCGCAAATGGACGGGGCAAGACTGCCGGTCCTGGTTTACGCCGCGGCGCAAGGATCTTCGCCTGAAAAAACCTGCCACAAGCGCACCATGGCCAACGTATCGCGTTTGCAATACTCCAGGAGTTGTCGGCGCAGGTCCACTTTACGCGGCTGGGCTGTTTGCGGCGCGATGGCCTCCAGGAATGCCTCTTGCGCCATGCCGCCATCCTGAACGCCATTGAGGTTGTCGTAAGACAGCTCCGGGGCGATCGCGGGCAGAACCGCCTTGATGCTCCAGCTTCCCTTCTGACTGGGGTGGTAGTAATACGCGCGGGCAATCGGCAGTAGATCGACGATACGCAAATCGATGGCTTGAAGCGCTTTGGCGAGAGCAGGGAATCGCTCGGCCAACTCCCGGATGCGTGTTTTCTCGAACGCGGCGTTGTAGACGAACACGGGGCCGTGCTTGCCACATTGGGCGATCAGGCTTTCGGCAAACCTTTTCGAAGGATCTCTGCCGGAAAGATCGAGAAACTCGCCATGGTCAAGCGTGCCCTCCGGCGTGAGGAAATGCAGGCTCCACTGGAAGGGGATCTGTTGGTAGGGCCGTGTTCCGGCCCAGATGGGAACCGCAAACTGGATGGTTTCGAAGTCCAGGAAGTAGCCCGGCAGCGGATGCTCGGCAAGCGCTTGGGTGGCGCCGTGACGGTCGAAGAAGATCTCGCCCCTGGCGGTGCAATCGCGCACGCGTTGTTGCACGGGGTTGAGCGCATCGTCGGGCAGCGCACGCATGTCGAGAACTCCACGCTCGACCCAGGGCTGCGCACGGAACCGCGGCAGCCATTGAAGCGGCATCTCCGCCTGCGGTTCCAGGCTGGCACAGTGGTTGTGGAAGCCACAGGCGTAAGGCTGACCGCACTGGGCGCCCGTGCGCACTTCGGGCATCTCCGTGCGGGCAACGATGGATTGCGCGTCAAGGATCCACTGTTGCGCCTCCGACGCGCGGGCGAAGGTTTGCTCCGAGACGTCCACCTCCGTGAGCAAGCCCTGGTAATCCTGCTCTCCTGGGTAAACCCAGTCGTTGTTCACATGCGCGATGGCCACCGATTTCAGATTCAGGCCAGACTGGCGGGCAATATGGGTCTGCACGGCGATATCGTCGAGCTGCACGTCTTTAACGCTCGTGGAGGACTTGACCTCGACCATGCGCCAGCCTTGACCCTGGGGCAACAGCACGTCCGCAAGGGCGAGCGCGCCAGGCATCTGGAAAGCCGCCTCAAACAGAGGCCGGCGCTCCGGCAGGAGTTGCCGGGTTGCGTCGAAAACAGCCGGAAAGCCCACGGCGTCGACGTCTAGCGTGACGCCCATGCGCTGGGGGTCATAGAGCTTGCGAGCCACCTCGCCCACTGAATAGCCGGCCTGATAGCTTTGCTCGGTGGCCTGCGTGTCAGCCTTGAGTCCGGGCCGGTGCACTTCGAGCCAGACACGGCGGGGGCACTGGCGAAAGGCCATCAGCTTGGACTTGGACAGATTGCGCATCGGAAAGCCTCCTGGGTCTGCAATACCCGTATGATCGGCGTAAGACGCGTCAAATCATGACGCATGTTGCGCTGATCCTTCATGCATTGTCTCCCCGACGCACCATGGCCACCCTGCGACATCCCCTTGACGGCTTTCACCCCAGCAGCGTCGGCCAGCAGCGCGAAGTCGACGTGCTGCGCCAGCTCGAGGTGGGCTTGCCTGCCGATTACACGGTCTTCCACGGCGTGTGCTGGTCCTCGGTGCGAGATGGCGTGCAGTGGTTCGGCGAGATCGACGCCATTGTGTTGGCGCCTAACGCCAATCTGGTGCTGCTCGAAGTCAAGGCTGGGCCGGTGGAGGTCACACCGGAGGGTATTCGCAAGCGCTATGGCGACCGCTCCAAGGACATCGCTCAACAAACGCGGATTCAGCATGCCGCGCTGCGCCAGAGGCTCAAGGATGAGGGGCTGCATGTGTATGTGGCGCAACTGCTGGTGCTGCCGGATCAGCCCGTTGCTGGTGGCAGCGTGAACTATCCCCGGGAGCGGATCGTCGATGCCCACGATATGCCTAGCCTTGGCTCGCGGGTGAGAGAGGCCGTACCCAATGCTGCGCCAGATGCATCGACCGTGGAGCGGGTGATGCGCTTCCTGGACGATGTGTTCGCCCTGGCGCCCGATCCGACGGCGCGCATTGGCTGGCTGGGGCAGGCGGTGGCGCAATTGTCCGAGGGCCTAGCGACCTGGGTGCCGCGACTGCAGGTGCCCGGTGGACGGGTGCGGATCGATGCCACTGCAGGTTCGGGCAAGACGCAGCTTGCACTGGCGTTGCTGGGGCAAGCTGCGGCACAGGGGTTGCGGGCCCAGTATGTTTGCTTCAACCGCCCCCTGGCCATGCAACTGCGCACCCATCTGCCGGACACGGTGGAGGTGGCCACCTTCCATGAGTTGGCGATCGCGGCCTGGCGGCGCGAGCATGGCGAGCCGGACTTTGGCGACTCCGCATTGTTTGCCCAGGCTGAAGCGTCACTCATGACATCCCCGGGTGATGCCGATCTGGATGTGCTGGTGGTCGACGAAATGCAGGATCTCGATGCCCGCTGGGTGGACGCCCTGCTGTGCCGCCTGAAGCCCACAGGTCGCACCTACCTGCTTGGCGACGCGGATCAACGGCTGTTCGATGCCCGCACCACCTGGAATGATTCGGAGTGCGCGGTCCTGCGCTGCCCGGACAACTTCCGCAGCCCGCGCCAAATCGCCGCCACGGTACAGGCGCTGGGCTTGTGCAGCCAGCCCATCACGGCACGCTGCCCGCTCGACGGTGAAGTGCCAGGGTTCCATGTCTGGGAGCAAGGTGACGACGCAGGAATGGCCAAGACCGAAGGCGTCGTCCGCTCGCTGCTGGCCGATGGGGTCAAACCCGAACACCTCGCCATCCTCAGCCTGCGGGGACTGGGAAGCTCGCGGCTGCTGCAGGAAGATGCCATCGCCGGTCTTCCTCTGCGCAAGTTCACGGGCTATGACCCAGCGGGCAACGCACTCCACAGCGAGGGCGCCATGTTCGCCGACACCGTGCACCGCTTCAAGGGACAGGCGGCCCCGGTGGTGGTGCTCACCGAGATGGACTTCGACCGCTTGGATGACCGTCTGCGCCGGCGGCTCTTTGTCGGCTTCACCCGGGCGCAGTGGCGGCTGGAATGCGTGATGAGCCCGCGCACAGAAAGCGCGCTGGCGGCAAGACTGGGAGGCGTGTGAGATGGCGGCTAATCTGGAAGCACAAACTTTTTTGCGCCGCATCGAAATCCTGCAGCGCCTGCCGCCCAAGAGGGCTGGCGTGATTAATGCGCGGGACTTGACCGAGCAGCTCAAGGCAGCGGGCTACCTGATCGAGAAGCGCACTGTCGAGCGCGATCTGGAATTCCTCCTGCTTCACGGCGACTGGTTCGGCACCCTGCATTGCGACGACCGCAGCAAACCCTTTGGCTGGAGCATCGAGCGCAGCACGGCACGGCGTACCTCGCTTGGGTTGACGGTGGATGAGGCGTTGGCGTTTGCCTGGATCGGACGGTATGGCGCCGAATTGCTGCCGCAAGGGATGATGCAAAGTCTCGCGCCCTTCTTCAAAGAGGCGGATGCAAGGCTGCAGCACGACCAACGGGCGCAGGCGTGGTTGCAGAAGAAAGTGCGCATGATTGCCGCCAGACCGGTTGCCGGGCCCAAACCGGCTTCGAATGCCGTGATGCGTGCGGTGCGCCTGGCGCTGTACGAGGACGTGCAGCTCATGATCCAGTACCGCAATGCGCAGGGCGACAGCAACCAGATGACGGTCTCGCCCCTGGCACTCGTCAGCCGCGACCTGAATCTCTACTTGGTGGTGTGGATTGCACGCTTTGCCAACATCCGCGTGCTGCACGCCAGCCGCATCCTCGCGGCCAAGGTCAAGGACGACAAGGCCGAGGTGCCCCCGCATTTCGACATCGATGCCTATATCGCACAGGGCCCGTTCCAGCTCGGTGGCGATGCACAACGCATGCAGCTACGTTTCACCAACTTCGCAGGCCATGCGCTGCTTGATGCGCCGATCGCACCGGATCAGCAGGTGCATCTGCAGGGCGAGGACGGCACCCTGGAACTCTCCGCCACGGTGCGGCTGTCGCCGCAGTTCAAGGCGTGGCTGCTGGGGTATGGGGTCAGTGTGCAAGTACTGGAGCCGCTGGAGCTGCGGCAGGATATGGCGCAGACGCTGCGGGAGGCGATGCAACTCTACGGGGGACTACCGAGCACCACGCGAGGCAAGACCAGGGCTGGGTGAGCGTGCAGGACTGTTAGCGCCAACCTGAATCTGAGCAGAATCCAAGGGTCGCGCCGACCGAGCATTGACGAGGTCGAGATGTGCAAATGTGCTGAGTTCCGCGACCTTGAACTCGATTGCCCTGATCAACCCGTCGGTCGGCGGCATGATCAATTTCTCGTCGGCGCCAACACACCTATACGCCACCCGCGCAGTAGCGCAGGCCGCCCAGCACTATGTTCCAGCTCCTCGGAAAGAGTATGACAACTGGATGGAAGGACTCGACAACCTCCAGCCCGGGAAGGCCCACCGCCGCTTGCTGCGCCTCGCCGATGGCACCGTACTCAACCGCTACTGGAACGACGATACCAGGCCCCCAACCGACTCCGAAGACTACTCACCGGCAAGCGCCTTTTTCAAGCTGACAATGATGAAGCGCTTGCGTGAAGTTCGAAACTGATCGACGTACGGACCGAGTGCTTACGAAGCGCCGCCCTGGTGCGCGGCGTCGCAACGCACCCCTAAAAGACGTTTGGATGGCTCGACGACTTAGACGCTCATATCTCGGTTCTGCCTATCACACCATGTCATCCCGCCGGGAGACGCCGCCAGGAACAACGTAGACAACGCGGTGGCGCTATGCCCGAATTGCCGCCGCCAGAAGCATTTCTGGATGCCATCCTGATCGAGAGCCATGGGAATAACGATTCTGCACACTGTTGGCGCCGCGTCCGGCGTGAGCCACCTTGCCAACCTTGTGCTAACCGCTTGCAACGCCACCCCGGTAAGAGCTTGCATGGACTGTTACCGATTCGACTGGTTCATGGGTCAGCGGGTACATTGCTCTGGAATGGCTCACGCTAGTCACTGTTAGTCAGATGGATTCGTAACTTTCCCCTAATCTCATGCTCGCCGACGACAATATCTTCGATACCAATACGCGCCAGAAGTGCGTTACCCGCAACGCCCAGACCGGGCGCGAGCGTTGCGCTGACGGAATCCAGCAAGGGCACCAGCGCGTCTGGCAGTCTGGCCTTGATGACCTCGACAATGGCGTGTGTGGCACCCATTGCATCGAGGTCGGCGGTGATGAGGTCTTTTTCCACGCGAATGCCAGCGGTGCCTTGGAGCGCGAACCGCGCGAGATCGATACCGAACAGGCCACACACCAATACCTTGACGAAACGAGCGAATAGCGCTGTGGCAAAACCGTTTCCACCGAGGTCTACGTTATCCAGGCGCCGCAAGGTGATCTGCTTGCTAGTTGGTGAAATTTCGCAGGCTTCGAGCGTCAGACGCGTGCTGTAGGCGATCGGCATACCTGCAACTCGGGTCTTGCCATTTATCGCGATAATTCCTGGTTGGCAGGCGATGCTGATGGGATTGTCGTCGCTTTGAGCCAGTGTGGCGGCAAGGCTGTTGAGCTGGGTTTCGCCTACAGCCAGTGGGTAGCCGTTGAAGGTTTTAAGCGCGGAATCAATCGCAGCTCTTTTTATTTTATCTATGAGGTTCATGTTATTTAATTTTTAGCCAAGAGATGCACAAGGGATGCTCCATAATTGCTACAAAATTTGACATTGCCATCATTAATAATCTTGCATTGAACCAATAAACCCCTTCCACGTAAAAACCGCAAGGATGAACATCTACGCGGCATCCATCATTCGAAAATCCACGTCGATCGCCTCGCCGAATCCTCGCCAGCTTCGAAAATCATCTCGCTTTTTCCGCCCAGCAACAACGCTCTGTTCGATAGAAGAAACGTTGGCGCGCAATTCAATGAGTTCGGGGAAAAATTGTTCATCAAACTGCGGCGAATTAATGAGGTCGAGCAAATCCTCGCGCTGCTTCTCAAAATTTTTGATCATGGCCACTAACGTATCTCGAAACGCCTGTTCGCGCTGTGCTTGCTCCCAGGAGTCCCAGAACTCAATTGCGAGGCCTAACGCCGACAACAAGCCATTCAGGCCATTTGCAAATTTGATAGCACCCCACGGCTTGAAATTCAGCATCTTGCTCAGATCAAATCCAGCAGCTTTCGCAATGCCGACGACTCCATCGCGAGCGGCTAGAATCGATGAGTTATTGATGATGCCGCTCTTGACTACGTATCCAAGACCCTGCTTGCCATATGCGCGCAAGGTGGCGTTAAAGTGGTCAATCTCCGCGTCGAAGCCAACTGCCATCTTGCCGACTTCGAGCTTCACCGATCGCAGTTGCTGATCAAACTCATTCTGCAGATTCGCAGTCAACACAGCACCGTTTGCACCGATATGGCGCTCGAAGAAGTCCTGAAATGTCTCAAGTGATTGCCCTTTCGCCTGCAGTATCAAGTCGGTAAAAAATCCAATAATGAAACTACGAAGCCCCGTTCGCGCATCGCGTATGCGCATGTCAACGGTATGTATCTCACTCTTCATCTGGTTACTCATTTTGTCAATTTGATCTAGCTCCTGCGCAATTTTGTTGTCATTGAGTACCGCTAGCCGTAGCTGTTTGCCGAGCACATCTCGCACAATGCTGCGCTTCATTTCATCGAGCACTGTGGCGACACCGCCCGCTGCGGCCACCTTCTGCGATGTTGCATGTTGAAGAAGCGGAATGCGAGAAATGGCTCGAAAGTGATTGAGGTCGTTCAGCCAATGCTCGATACCCATATTAAATGGTTCGGCGGCGACTGCAATGATCGCAAGCTCTTCAGCTTCGGCTTCGCTGATGGCGATCAGATCACGCAAGCGTCCGACGACGTTTTCCTTTTTGATTGCCAAATGCCGCTCATATTCATGATCATCCTCAACGTCCGCAACTTCATCGAAGCGGCTTAGCACGAATACTGTTCGCGGCAACAAGTTAAGCGTTCGAAAGAGCCAGATCAGTTCTTCGCGGTGAGTTTCCTTAATCGGATTGGCAGGATCCATGACGTAGATGGCCAGATGCGCTTCGCTCACATACTTGCGCGTCATCTCTTTGTACTTTTTAACCGTGTTCGATTGCGCATCGTACTCGCCTTTGAAGCCAAACAGGCCGGGAGTGTCAATCAGTAGGCAGTCCGGAGTGGCCTCATAAACCGTCAGGGCATTCGACGATTCCTGATGGCTGATTTTCATAGTCGACTTGTCCAGGCGCTCGAGCCACGCAGCCGCGATGGCCGTCTTACCTTCAGAGAAGCCTCCAACCAAGACGACGCGGAGTTTATCGTCCTCGACGCTTCGGATTGCACCGTCGAGTTTTTCTTTGACGCTCGGTTCGACATTGATCCCGAGCATCTCTCCCTGCTTAAGAAACGATTGGAGATCGCGAAGCGCCTTTAATGTTCCAGCTTGTCGTTGTTTGAAAATTTCCAGCGTTTGTTTCATTATTAAACCTCTGCGTCTGCAATCTTGTTTGACAAATGAGTAAGATTCGCGCAGATTTGAATGAGCGCCGAATTAACATTCGCGAAATGCTTGACTTGTTGTTCCAATCCCGTCGCAATTTCAGAAATCTGGGCTTCCGCTTTCTCGATCACTCCGTCCAAACTCTGCCTTGCTGTATCACGCATCCGGTCGACGATGCGCTCGATGTTGTCGTCGACGGTTTTGCGTTGCTGTGATTTCTTATAATCGCTGCTGAAAAACCCTCGTAGAGCTTTCCATGCGGCTAGGATTACCGTGAAGCCGCCAATCGCGAGTCCAACCCATCCGACAGGGTTCCACCACATTAATAGGCCGCCGCCCAGGGCCGCAACTAGTTTTTTGTAGTTCACTCCGCTTTCGAATGTCATATTTAATTCAAAGCTGTCGCTGACAGTCGGCACACCGATATCACGAAATACATCGAGAAGTTTCTCGGCGCGTTCTTCGAATCGGTTGAGAACCCTAGTCACGTCCTTCTGGAATCGCTCGAATTGCTTCGTCACCTGCTTGGGAATCTGGGCCTCGAGGGACTTCTGCTCTGCTTGGATCCTTGATGCCAGCACGTTTTTCAAATCGTCATTTTCGATACCATCGTCAATGCGGCTGTAGACGTGACTGCGCACGTTACCTGCGAAGACGCGAACGGCACCGTCAAACTGTGTCTGTAATGATGGACTTAGCTCACTGACTGCCAGTTTGATCTGTTGGTCGACATGTGCCCAGTCTCGCTTTAAATCCTCGGAGAGCGGAGCGACTGTGTCGCGTTGAATCAGCGTGATTTTCCCGGCAGACACCTCCACGGCAACGCGCAGCTTCTTCACGTTTGCCGCCCTGATACGCGCGTCGCAATCGGCCACCATGTTGCAGCGCAGCCAGTCCGAGAACTCCTTAAACTCGGATCTTGAAAGCAGTTGCTCAACGCTCGCTTTCGCAAGGAACTTCGCACGACTTCGCGCCAAGTCCGATTGCGGCACGAGACAATCAGCTACCGCGAGAAATGCCGGTTGCGCACTCAGAGCAATATGACCCTGATATTGCTCGCCCAGATGCTCACGCATAGTTTGGTCGAGCACGGCAAGGCTGCTACGCTCGTCTTGGTTAAGCAACCCCGCCTTTTCAAGCGAAACCGGATTAGTGATCCGTTTGTTGAAAATCGTCCAGACTTCGGTCTGATCGCCCAGATGCGAGCGAATCTTCTCGAGCGTACCGTGCCTGTGCTCATCACTCGTCTGTGGCGCTGCTGCCTTGCCGGTCACGTAGAAAACCGCGTGAGCAGCTTTCACGGCACCAAGAATGCTATCGATGACGTGAGCCTCCTTGCCCTCAATGCCTGGGACGTCGAGCAGTTCAAAATATTGCCCGTTCGCTTCAAAAACGTAGCCGTGCGAGTCACGCGTATAGTCAGAGCGGCCGGTGCCAATGATGTCACCATCCGCCGACGGAGCAAGGTTGCTGAGAGCAGCAAGGGCTTTGTCTTGCTGCAGTTTGAGTTCCGTGTTGGCCTTTAGCAATTGTGCGATCTGAACATCAATCTGCGCTTGTTCAGCAACGCGCGCTGCCTCAAGTTCGATTCGCTTTTGCTCACCTCTTACGAGCGCCCGTTCTTCCGGCAGCTTACGAATCCGGCTCAGTAATTCTTGCCAAAACGACATCACCTGCTTCTTTGCAGAAATCGCGTCGTGTAAGCGGTTCATCTCTCGTTTGAGCTTATCCTTTTCCGCTCCGATCTGCGCCGCACGTTCTGCTGTTTGGGCACGCACTGCATCAATCTGCGCGCTGCTATCGTGAAGCGACCGTTGCAGCGCAGATAATTTAACTTCGGTGAGTCCAAATTCTGCTTGTATAGCTTGAAATGTTTCGCGTGCAGTGGCCTTTGTTTCCTCGTTAAGGAGGATGCGCAGCGTTTCAATGATCGTCGACTTACCAGCATTTGTCTCGCCATAGAAAGCAATAGTGAACCTATCCCAGCGTGCGTGTTGTTGCAGCGAGGCAATGTGCTTCACAAGATCGTCGTAAATAGGAGCGATGAGATTATTGACCTGCTTCATTGTTTGCACAATGCGTGGCTCTGTCACATTGCGATCGAGCTGCTTTAGAAGATGCTCGATTTCAGTTAATACAGTTTGGTGTAGATCTTTGGATGACCGCGAAGACGTTTGTCGCATGTGTTTAATCTCAGATTCGATCTAATTTTATAAATATTGCATATGCTGCTGTGAAAGTGAACCCAAGTGCTCAGGCACTGGCCTTTGCAAAGTTGTCTGGCCAGACATTGACAATTAGCAAGCCGTTGAAATACCCGATGGACGCACGCACTCCCGCCTTCGAGAACGCATGATGACGGTCACCGATTGCGCAATTTCCGTGCAGAGTGATCCATTTCAGATGGAATCGGCCCGGGCGCAATGCTTTGGACGGCCTTTTTCATGGTTTTCACGTCCATCACGCGCACTGCGGACGCACGTTGGCCAAGGTGCGCATCCGAGTGAGGTTGTAGGCCGCCATCGTCAGGGTCAGAAGCTGGTCGACTTTCTCCAAGCCTTGCATCATGACCTGGCGGATCGGGCCAATCGTCTTGCCCCAGCCGAAGCACTGTTCGATCCGCTTGCGCTTGCGCTGGCTGACGGCGTAGCCAGCGTACCGCGTCGTTCGTCCGTCGATCGCGCTGCCGCCGGTGCGCTTGAGATTCTGCGCAACGTGGGGCGTGACGTTCATCTTGCGGCACGCTTTGACGAACCCGCGGGTGTCATAGGCTTTGTCGGCACCGACCGTGATCCGAACGTCGGGCCTGGCGACATCAGACAGCATCCGTTCGGCGACATCGCGCTCGGCATGGCCATCGGCTGCGCTGGCCTGGACGTTCACGACCAGACCGTGGCGGTTGTCGGTCAGCACATGTCCCAGGTAGCTCGGCAGTGCAGGCGCCGCACTGCTTTTGCGATACAGCCGGCTTTGCGGATCGCTCGTCGAGGCATGCGTCTCGTTGCTACGCGACTCGCCATGCCAATCTTCCGGCGGCCGATCGCCATCACTGCCGTCCTTGCGCCGGATGCTCTTTTGGCTGGCCCAGGCATGGATCAGCGTGCCGTCGACGCTGAAATGCTCGCCCGACAAAAGTCCACGCCCCTGGGCCATCTCCACCGTTGCGTTGAACAAATCCGTGACGGTGTCGAATTCAATGAGGCGATCACGGTTCTTGCTGAACACCGAGTGGTTCCACACCGTGTCCTCGATCGACAGCCCGACGAACCAGCGGAACAGCAGGTTGTAGGAAATCTGCTCGACGAGTTGCCGCTCGCTGCGCACGCTGTAGTAGAGCACCTGCAGCAGCATCGCCCGCATGAGCTTCTCCGGCGCGATGCTCGGGCGTCCACCCTTCACGTCAGCCTCGTACATCGCCGAGAACTTCACGTCCATCTTCGACAGCGCGTCGTTCATCCACTTGCGAATCGGCCGAAGCGGATGCGTCTGAGGAACGAATTCCTCCAGCTTCACTGTGCTGAACAGCGCCTCGTTGTAGCTATCGGCTCCTCGCATCCTTCTTCCCTCACCGCTGGTCGTCGTTGTCTGACATGGTCGCCGATCCCGGCATCTCGCGCCAGTATTTCAACGGCTTGCTAGGGCCTTGGCCCCGACCGCGAGCATAGCCATGAGCAAGGCCACGAAAGCGGCGCCGCCCAGGATGACGCCGATGAGGATCATCAGCCCCGTCATCAGGGCCAGGAAGGTGGCGATGAAGGTGGTGGTGACGATGAACATGATGAGCTCCGGTTGACGGATGAATGGAATAGATTTTGCCCGGACTGCGCGCGAACCAACTAATAAGTTTCGTTCGATTACGACTTTGTCGCTCGACGACCCTGTACATGTGGCCATTACATCAATTACATACGTCAATCTCTGACGCATTCGGACAAGACACTGCAACCATGGCGCGCATCCGCCCTGATCTCGAAGCATTCCCCCCAAAGGGCGGCGGCGTGAGCATGATGTGCTAATCGCGGAACAAGGACCTATTGATCCGGCCCTCTGAAGTTTGAACTTTTCTACGCATCTACTACTGAGGCGAAGGTAGCGAAAAATGCTGACTTCATCGGGCCGAAGCAATAACTGGCGACATCGAATCGCGACATATCCTGTCGCACAAGCCTCGCACAATATTCTCACACCACCGGAGAACAGCATGCGACGCAGGCGCCATGAACTCGAGTCCCTGATCGGGCGTGACAACAGCCCCCAGGAGCCCATCGTCCACTTATGGATGCTGCGCATGCTTGTCCCCATGGGTGGGTTACGTGTTCTGATCCGCGAGTCGATCGGTGTTCCCGACCTGTTGACCCAGCTAGGACTCCCATCTGCTGCCATTGACGACCACGGCAACCTCAACGCCCAAGCCCGTCAGGCCAGTACCCTGGTCAAACAGATGTGGGAGCGTGCCGAGCGTACCGCCCACAAGCTCGCACCACCCGAAGCCCTGGTCGCCAACATTGCGCGGCTGGCCGCGTTGGTGAACCTTTCCCCAACCGAGTGCCGCATTCTGGAGTTCGCCAGCCTTTTGCATGCCGTGCGCGACCTAGACGATACTGCGGACAGTCTGGGGCAATTATCGACATCCCGAACCCTGGGTGTCCTGGAAAAACTCCTGGGTCTGCCCGAGTCTGAGGTGAAACAAGCCTTGTCTTCCAGCAGCCAGTTGGCGCGCTGCGGGTTGCTGACCTTGGCGCGCAATGGTCACTGCACCTTGAAAGGCAAGCTCGATCTGTTGTCCGACAACTTCGCCGATGCCATCCTCGCCCCAGACACCGAGCCGCTGTCACTGCTACGCGGTGTCGTCACGCCCAGCCCGCCGTCAAAGCTGCAGCTCAGCGACTATCCGCATCTGGGCTTGAACCTGCAGATGCTCCAGGGGTATTTGCAGGAAACCCAGGCGCAGCACAAGCCCGGGGTCAACATCCTGCTCTACGGCCCGCCCGGCACCGGCAAGACCGAACTCAGCCGCACCCTGGCGCAGGAACTGGGCTGTGATCTCTTTGAAGTGTCCACCGAGGATGACGAGGGCGACCCCATCGGCGGCGAAGCCCGCTTGCGTGCCTATCGCGCCGCGCAGCGATTCCTGGAACGCCGCAGGGTGATGATCCTGTTTGATGAAATCGAGGATGTGTTCAACACCGAGCAGGCCCCGTCCATGTTCGGCGCCATGTTCCGCAGGTCTGGCGGAGGCCGCGAGCGCAAGGGCTGGATCAACAAGAGTCTGGAAGCCAACCCCGTGCCCACCTTCTGGCTGACCAATTCCATCCGCAGCCTGGACGCCGCCTACATCCGCCGCTTCGACTTCGTGCTGGAACTGCCTGTGCCGCCGCAGCGCGTGCGCGAGACCATCGCTACCGCATGCGTCGGGCAACTGGCCGATGCGCCCACCTTGCACGCTCTCGCGTCCAGCAACGATCTGGCACCCGCTGTGCTCACCCGCGCGGCGTCGGTGCTGCAAACCATCCAACCCCGCATCCCGACCGGCCAAGGCAACACAGCGCTGCTGCAACTGGTGAACAACACACTGCAGGCGCAAGGCCATGCACGGGTGAATGCGAGCGACCCCAGCCGCCTGCCGGACACCTACGACCCCGCCTTCATCCACGCCGACACGGATCTGGCCGCCATGGCAGCCGGCATCCAGCAGGCCGGCAGTGCCCGCCTGTGTCTGTACGGCCCACCAGGAACAGGAAAGACCGCCTACGCTCGCTGGCTGGCCCGGCGGCTGGATAGTTTCCTGCTGGTCAAGCGAGCCTCCGACCTGCTCAGCAAGTGGCTGGGCGAGATCGAACAAAACATCGCGCAGGCTTTCCAGCAAGCCGAGAGTGATGGCGCGGTGCTGCTCATCGACGAGGTGGACAGTTTCCTGCAGGAGCGGCGTGGGGCTACGCATTCCTGGGAAGTCACGCAAGTGAACGAGATGCTCACGCAAATGGAAGCCTTCTCCGGCGTATTCATCGCCACCACCAACCTGATGGACGGGCTGGACCCGGCGGCCTTGCGGCGCTTCGATCTCAAGGCCAAGTTCGACTACCTCACTCCCGAGCAAGCCTGGGCCTTGCTGCGGCGTCAATGCAGCCATCTTGATCTGCCGTCGCCCGAGCCCGGCTTGCGCAAGCATCTTGACCGACTGGGTCTGCTCACGCCGGGTGACTTTGCCGCCGTGATTCGCCGCCACCGCTTCCAACCGATGGTCAGCGCACGCAGTTTGGTGGAGGCGCTCAGTGCCGAATGCGCCCTCAAGCAGGGCCACAAGGCAGCCATTGGTTTCGTTTGAACACTTCGGAGCACAACATGTCGCACGGTCTGAGCAAATCCCGCATTACCAGCAACCGCCAATGCCCCAAACGGCTGTGGCTGACCGTTAACCGCCACGACCTCTTGGACGACACGGCGACCAAGGCTGCGATGGAGACCGGCCACAAGGTCGGCGCCATTGCCCAGAGCCTGGTGCCCGACGGCGTGCTCATCGACATCAAAGACTTGCGCATAGCCCTGCACCAGACCACGCTGGCCTTGGCCGCCAAACCCCGCCGCCCAATCTTCGAAGCCACGGTGCAACACGCGGGTGTGCTGGTGCAGGCCGACGTGCTCATTCCCCAGGGGAGGCGCTGGCGCATGGTGGAGGTCAAATCCTCGGCCCGTGTGAAGGACTATCAGGTGGAAGACGCCGCCATCCAGAGCTGGGTGTTTCGCCAGGCCGGGGTGCCGCTGTGCGGCGAGGGCATTGCCCACATCAACACCGCCTTCGTCTATCCCGGAGGTGACAACTACGACGGACTGCTGATCGAACAACACCAGTCCGACGCCGTGGCCGCGTTGCAACCCCAGGTACCGCAGTGGATCGACGCCGCGCGCAAGACGTTGGGCATGAAACGGGAGCCAAAGATTGAGCCCGGCGCACAGTGCACCGATCCATTTCCCTGTCCGTTCCAGGCCCATTGCATCTCGCCTCCGGAGGGCTACCCGGTCCACATCCTTCCGCATGGCGGCAAACTGGTGGCACAACTTCAGGCCGAGGGCTATGCCGATTTGCGCGACGTGCCCCAAGCACGCCTCACCAACCCACGCCATGTGCGCGTGTGGAGCGCCACCCGCAGCGGCAAGCCTTATATCGACGTTTCGCTGCGCGAAACCCTGCGCGCTTTGCCGTACCCACGCATTTACATCGACTTCGAAACCCTCAACCCCGCCATTCCACTGTGGGCCGGAACCCGGCCCTATCAGCAGGTTCCCTTCCAGTGGTCGTGCCATATTCAGCAGGCTGACGGCAGCGTGGAACATCAAGCGTTTCTGGCGGAAGGTCATGATGACCCTCGTCCGAAATTCATCCGCACCCTGCTTGACGCCGTGGGCAAAACCGGCCCCGTGCTGGTGTGGAATCAAACCTTCGAGAAGAGCCGGTTAAAAGAACTGGCCGAGCTGTATCCCCAACTCGCCACCAAGATTCAAAAAATCATTGGCCGCATGGTCGATTTGTGGCCGCTCGTCCGCGAGCACTATTACCACCCCGACATGATGGGCTCTTGGTCAATCAAGGATGTGCTCCCCACCATCGCCCCGGACCTTGCTTACGGCGATCTGGAAGTAGGCGGAGGAATACAAGCGCAAGAGTCGTTACGTCACATTTTGTCGCAGGAAATATCGGAAATTCAGAGAGAATCAACGCGCCAGGCGCTACTGGCGTACTGCGAGCGGGACACACTGGCGATGGTGCGGATGGTGGAAACTTTCGAGTTCATGGCCCGATAACACAGGAGATAATAATGTCTAACAAATTCAACATCAAAGGAAATAAATCAGGAAAATTAATAGAACTTCTCAGCAAAACAGATAAGCGAAAAGTTCATGATCTCTATCTTTGTTCCTGCTATTTTTCTGTGGATGCAATCAAATCTATCAATCAAGATATACAAAAAGAAAAAAGTATTAAAATAAACAACACATACGTCTACGTTGACAGAAGGGCGGCGCTCTCTGCGCGACCTTATGACATTCAAAAAATAAAATCATGGGAATCAAAAAACTCGAATTTTTCCCTTCGTGTTGTTGATTCTAGCGCTTTATTTCACACCAAAGCATATGCTTTGATTTCATGCAAGGAGGATAAACCATCCGGAAGTCTTGTGATTGGCTCCGCAAACCTTACAGGCAATGGCTTAACAAACGGTAAATTAGGCAACATTGAATCATTGCTTGACACCCAGGACGCAGAAGTCATTTCTGATTTCCTTAGTCGCATCAAATCAATAAAGGTAATTGGAATAGACGAACTAACGAAATTCACGTCATCCGATTCGGTCTCATTCGCCTATGCGCTTCTTAGGCAAGGTAATTTCTCGCACAAATGGTCAGACAATATAGGGCAATATCTGTCTGTTAGGCATGTTTTGAACAAAAAAGGGAGATCGGAATTATCGAATAGCGAATTAATAAATCTTGGTTTCAATGTTGATGCCGCATCAATTGGTAAAAGGTATTTTGACTTTGAATACGAGCCATTGCATCTAAAAGGCCTTGAGAATTTGATTCGGAATTTTGGCATAGAGACTTACTTAGGGCACTGGATCCCATCTTCAGCTATAAAAACACTTTTCAACGATGCGGATTACGATAAGTTCTGTAAAAAATTATCTGATTATTGGATCAAAGAAAAATTGGCACTTATTACAAAAATTAATAATGACTTCGATAAACTATTGCAGCTAGAATATGTTGACAAGCCAGAAAATAGTCCGGGTGATGCATTTGAGAGCAAGGTAAATGATCTTCTTGATAACGAGATGAAGTTATATAGGGCCTATGCTAAGTTCGAGTTTTACAATCTTCCCTACGACATTTCCCAGGATGACTATATCTTGTCGCTAAATGAGGAAATTCAGGACTTTATTGCATCTAGGGTGAAGAAAAATAAGGCTATGAAGGCTTATGAAGAGGCAATTTCCTCCTCAAGCTTAGCCCCAGTTCAAGACATCACCAATGATAGTCTAGTAAATGACAACTAACTTCACCCTCAAACCCGTCGGCGGCACAAGCGTCTACGTGATTTACAACATCATCTCCTACATGCAGTGCAAGGGCATCATGGGCGATAGCTCCTTTGAGGAAGTGTCGTCCGGGTTTCATGTGTTTTCGGGGACGGATTCGCTTTATTTCACCCCAACCCTGCCCGATGCCTACGCCTTCATCATGCAAGAGCTGGCCGCTTTTGAAACCAAGCGCAAGAATTTCCCGGAGCAGGCCGATGATTCCATTCCAGAAAGGCAAAACGGCGCTCCCGCGTGAAGACGCGCTCGACGTCGCCACAGATCATCGAGCATCACAACCCCAACTCCGCCGCTTCCTCTAAGGCTGTAGCAATAGTCCACTTGCCAAGCGGGCGCACTGGCGCAGGACTGGCGCAGACCATCCCGCCGTCCGGGCACAGTGTGAAGCGGCCATTGACGCGGTGATTGCGCAGGCGGCCGACTCGGCGAAGCGCCCCTGCGAAATCTGCGGCTGCCAACGGGCTCAAGAGCATGAGGGTGCCTACGCTTGCCTACGCTTGCCTACGCTTGCCAGCGCTGCGGCTGTGCTCGCCTCCTTGCTGCGCTTTGAAGAAATGCCATCCTGCACAACGCCATCCCCATGCCCAAAGCCGATTCCCAACAAACCCTGGCCCGCCAATGGGAGATGCTCAAGCTGCTGCCGCCGCGCCCGCCGGGGATCACCGCTGCCGCACTGACGGGCAAACTCGGCGATCTGGGTTACGACGTGACCAAGCGCACGGTGGAGCGTGATCTGAACGAGCTTTCGCGCTTGTTCGGCTTCACTTGCAACGACGAACGCATGCCCTATCGCTGGCATTGGATGGAGGGGGCATCACTCAGTTTGCCCGGCGTCAGTCTGGGGGACGCCTTGTCGCTGCGCCTGGTGGAAGACCAGTTGCGCCCGCTGCTGCCTGCCGCCGTGCTCAGAGCCTTGGAGCCGCGCTTGCAGCAAGCGCGTGACAAACTGGCGGAACTGGCGCCGAGCAATGCGCAGGCGCGCTGGGCGGGCAAGGTCCGCACGGTTCCTGCCAGCCTGCCCTTGCTGCCGCCGCAAGTCATGCCCGGCGTACTCGATGCCGTGCAGGAGGCGCTGATGGCCGATAGGCAATTGCAGGTGCATCACTTGCGTGCAGGAGAAACCGATGCCACCCTCTACACCCTGCACCCGCTGGCCCTGGTGCAGCGTGGACCGGTGAGCTATCTGGTGGCCACGGCATTTGACTACCCTGACATCCGCACCTACGCCGTGCACCGCATGCGCAGCGCCGAGGTGTTGGACAAGATTGCGCAAGCTCCTGCCGGGTTTGATCTGGACGCTTACATCGCCTCCGGCGCCTTGCAGTTCGGTGCCGGCCAAACCATTCGCCTCAAAGCACGTGTCGATGTGGCCCTGGCGCAAATCCTGCGCGAAACGCCGTTGTCGGAAGACCAAACCCTGGGACAAGCCCGGAACCGCTTTTGCACCTTGACGGCTTCGGTGCAGGACACCTGGCAACTGCGCTGGTGGTTGCTGAGCCATTCCAATCAGACCGTGGTGCTCAGCCCCGCCGCACTGCGCAGCGATTTGACACTGCGCATCGCCGAAGCGGCGGAGCTGTACGGGGTTTGAGAGCGCCCGCTAGGTTGCGGTTCGGATTCGGCGTTCCGTTCATTGCCCCTGTGTTTCCCCGTGCTGTGCGGCGTTGTGACGCAGCACCACTCTCTCTTTGTGCGACGTATGTTGTCGCATGCCGTGCGCAGAATGCAGTCATCCATCGCGGAGGGCTGCTTGCACCGCCGGTCTGCATCGAAGCTTGTCTGACCACTCTCGCACCTGATGTGGCGTTGCGCAAGGCGGTTCGACGTCTCGATCAATCGCCGGTGAATCCAGCACGCTCCCCGCGGTTCGTTGTCGCAACCACAGGAGTTGGGGATGAAGAAAGCAGGGGGAATTCTGGGCATCATCGGTGGCGTGTTTGGCGTGTTCGCCGCACTGGTCACCTTGTTCATCGGCGGGGTTGGCGGTGCGTTCCAGGCGAGCGGGGCGGGCACGGTCATCGGTCTGGGCTGGGGCGGATTGGCGTTTGCGTTTCTCGCCATCATCTTCGGGGCGGTGAGCCTGGGGGCGCGTTCCCGCATGGCCGGCGTGCTGCTGACGTTGAGTGCGCTGGCCGGCGCTATTCTCGGCGGCACCATGGTGGCTATCTGCATGGTGTTGGCACTGGTGGGCGGTGTACTCGCCACGCTCGGCACGAAACCGGAGTCTGCTGGAACCATGCTCGCACCCTCGACAATCCCCGCGCGGCGACGCGGCAAACTGGGGAAAGTGCTGGGCGCTGTGGCTGCCGTCGTTGCCGTGGCCATCGTCGCCCTAATGGCCATCGGCATCGAGAGCAAACCGGGCGGCGGCGGGCATGCTTCGCTGACGCCTGCGTCGGCACCAGCGCGGTCACCGGCACACGCAACGCCCTCACCTGCCGCAGCGGCTTCGTCGCCCCAGGCGTTTCAGGTGGGGGAGACATTCGCCACCCAGACCTTCCACGTCACCATCACTTCAGCCTCCGTGGCGCACAGCGTGGGCGACCTGCTCACCAGCAAGGCCCCCGCTGGCGCCGAGTATGTGGCGGTCGCCTGGCGCTACACGAATCGCTCCCAGGCGCCGGTCTCTGCGTTCGCCGTGCCCAGCGTGCACCTGCTCGATGCGCATGGCCATCGCTACGACGCCGACCTGGAGGCGTCCAGCTTCTATGCCGCACAAATCCATGCCAGCGCCAAGGCGCTCAGCGATGTGAATCCCGGCATCACGCTGACCGATGGTGGGGTGTTCGAAGTCAGCTCCGCACAGTTCAACCCCGCCACCTGGTCGATTCAGGTGCGTGTGGACGGGCAGGATGTGACCGTGCGCTTCCCCGCGTTGCCGACGGCGCAGGCGAGCGCACCTGCCAAACCGAGCGTGCAGGCGGTAGCGCGTGCTTCGATCCAACCGGCGGTGTCTTCGGCCCCCATGGGTGCGGCGAGCACGGCATCCACACCCGCATCACCCGCAGCGCTGATCGCATCCGCGTCACAGGCTACGGCATCACCGACGGCCCCGGCCAGCGTGTCAGCACAGTCTCAGCCGTAGGGGCAGGACGGCCAGTTTTAGCCAGACTCAGGGCAGCAGCAACCATAGCCTCGACGGGCCGACTCAACAGGAGCCAAGCATGAAAACGTTTGAAGCAAGCAATGCAGAGGCCGAAGTACAACGGCCTGTCATGAAAACGCTGGTGATCCACAACGCCGAGGATGTGAGTTTCCAGCAAGTCTGGGCTGTGCTGGGGCGGGCATTCAACTTTCCCATCCAGATCACCCGCCAGATTGCCCTGCAGGCGCATCGTGAAGGCACGGCCGACGTGTTCACAGCCAGCAGGGAGGTCATCGAGGCCAAGCGCAGCGTGTGTGATCGGGTGGCCGAGACCGAGGGATGTCCGCAGTTGATGTTCTCAGTACGGGATTCTTGAGGCTACTGGGTGCTGCTTATTGACGCCGCCAAGCACCTGCTCCGAGTTGTAGATCCGGGAACCCGTTATCCCTTGTCCCCACCTTTGATTTGTACCAGCACCCCGCGAGGGTGCTGGTGTTTTGGCGTTCAAGGCGCAGCCGAGAACGATGCTTTTCGGGTCTCGGGCGGAGCCTGAGCAGGTGGGGACGGGGGCACAAACGCAGAAACCGGCAAGCGAAGCGCGGGCGGTTTCGAGGATTGTGACCACGGCCCCCTACCCTGTACTTGTTTATTGACGGTGACCATGAAATATCAGAGCCGAACCTGTGAACGGGACAAGGCGCACCCGTGATCGAACTTGTGATCGTGACAAGTCGGGCCTGTGAACGCACCTGTGAGCGCGACAGATCGGGACAAAATGACCTCGTGAGTGGGACTAAATGATCCCGTGAATGAGACAAGTCGGGACAGCACGATCTCGTGAGCGGGACAACCTTGCCGGGATGCCATATATCCCTAGCAAGGAGTCCAACATGACCACGAGCAACCCCCATATCGACATGGATGCAAACAATTCGGACGCTCGCCTGCGCGCCGCCGTCGAATCTGCGCTATCCAGCGGCTACGAGGTTATCGCCCGCACATCGTCCACAATCATTGTGAAGAAGTGCCTGGACATCATTGAGCGGTATCGAGACGACGGGCTGACCTTTGCGCAGATTGCGGAATTCATTTCAGAAAAAGTCGCGCCAGTGACCGAAATCGCACTCAAGAAGGCCTATGGCAGAGAAATCAAGGCGCGATCTGCGCGCGCCAACGCTCCACCCACATCTGTGTCTGTGCCGAGCGCTGTCGCGGCGACACCGACCGCACCAACTCCAAAAGCAGAGGCAAAGAAGCGGGACGTATCAGCGCCGTCTGCTCCTGCGCCCTCCTCACCCTTCGTTCTTTCCGAGATTCCGCCCGGCGAACGCACGCACACCGCGTGCGAGAACATCGCCGTGACCCATTTCGCCCGCCGCTACGGCGGACGCAACCCGGCGCAGGTCAAGGTGGATGAAGTGTCCACAGCCGAACTGGACTGGCTGGAAAAATTGTGGGATTTGAACGCCCCGGCGAACCCGGGAACGGGTGATCTCTACCGGATCAAGTCATTCACGCCAGCGGGCCGCCCGATCTATGACAAGCCATTCTTCCCGCCTGGCGCGTTCAGGATGGAAAGCGGTGGGTTTATCGAGGGTGTGGATGATGATTTGCACGCTGACATGAAGAAATACGGCGCGGGACTGGCCGAAGACCAGGACGATAACGACATGCTCCAGGCAATTTTTGCAGATGGGTATCGCAGCGTTCCGTTCCCGAAGCGGAACGTGAACGGCATGTTGAGGGGGATGATGCCCGACATTCGGAAGGCCGCGGAGAAGGCGAAAGGGGCTGCGGCGCTCTGAGGGGTGTGCCGGTCGGTCGCATATCCGCATGAGGGCCCGCGCTCTGCGGGTGGCAACGGAGAACCCGACATGATCAAGACGTACTTTGTGGACGGCGACAAGGGCGGCGTGGGCAAGAGCTTTGCCGCGCGCGCCATCGCCGACATGCTGATGCAGTCCACACGATTCAATCTACCCAAGCCAATCAACCGGCTGCTGGTGGTCGATGCCGACGAATCGAACCAGGACGTGTGCGGCGCAGGAGGATTTCCCAAGCTGGAAACAATCAACACTTGCGAAGTCATCGGCAAGTTTTACCCGATCTCCAGCCCTGAGCAGTGGGTGAAGGTTGGCGACGAGGTGTTCGACATCGTTCAACAATGGAATGACACGGACGAATGCCGCGTGGTGTTCTCCCTGCCCGCCGGGGCGGGCCTGGCGATTGCCAAGGCCGCCGAGGTCACGGCGGTGATGACGGCGTTGAATGCTGTGCATGTCTGGGTGATGGGCACGGACGCTGGATCGGTCGAGCAGTTGCAGGCCCGGATCAGTGCCTTTCCGTCGTTTTACAGGCAAGGCTTCGTCATTCGCAATCTCCGGCATGGCGTCAAAGAAGACTTCACCCACTGGGAGCGCAGCGTCACCCGCGATGCCGTGCTGGATTGGGGGTGGCAGGAAATTGATCTACCAGTGCTCACCCCGTCCGTCGCTGTCAATCTGGCGCGCACGCCGCTGCATATCGCCGAGCGGGACAAGGCATCCACCACGGGCAAGAAGCTCGGGATGGGGTCTCTGGTGTCCCTCAAGACCTTCCGGGGTGTGGCGGGCGATCGCCTGGCTGAACTGGAACGGTACGTCCCGAAAGCCGAGGATCTGGACGCGGGAGATCCAGCATGAGCATCTATTCCGAACTGATTGAGCGGTTCGCCAAGGACGGTCTTTCATCGGCTCAGCAGGCCGAGATCGATGCGATCCGACTGGCCACCCGGTTTGACGATGATGACACGCTTTGGGGCGTGATCCTGCCGATGTACTTCCTCTCCAACCGCCGCGAGCAGGCCCGCGTCGATCAGGAAGCCCTGCTGCGGGCGATCCAGAACGTCTCTACAGGAGGTATCGATGCGGAGAAGTTGGGCCGGTTGATCGGCCCGCACATCGACGCCAGCGGCATCGATGTTCCCGCACCAGAGGTCAACGCAAGCAAGATCGCGCAGGCCATCACCAAGGCAGCCATGCCGGTTTTGGAGTCGGCCCTGGCGGATCGGGTGGTCAAGATGGATGCCAAGGAAGCCCATGAGGCCATCCGTGGCGCGGTATCCGACACCCTGTTTTCCTGGCAGGTGGGCGCAGCCGTGGCTGCCGCTCTGCTGGTGGCGATCGCCGGGTATTGGTGGGGTGGCAAGCAGGTCGAGTGGCGCGATCAGCCCGTCATGGTGCAGATGCAGGCGCAGATCCGACAGATGCATGCGGCAGCGGTCCCCCATTGGCGGCGTTAAAGCAGCACATGGACATTGACACGCTCAACTCGGCACGGAAAAAGCCGCGCCCTTTCCTGATGAGCGCAAGCGCGGAGCAGTTGCGGGCCGTGCATGGCGCAGTGATCAAACCCCGGAAGACGAAGCTGCGCACGCAATACGTCCGTGAGCGTGAATGGCCCTCGTCGCCAGAGGCCAAGAAATCGACCCAGCCAGGGCCGCAGCCGGATTTTTTATGGACCTCCGGACTGGGCGTGTTTGACCACAACTGAATCCGGTATCGCAACCCACTGTCAGTGCTTGCTCCTAGCATGCAGTGACTGCGAATCGGCCTTGCCATTGGGGCACGTCCGTGGCAACGTCAGCAATGCGGCCAGTTTCTGACCGTGGCGGTGGTGTTCTACTGAACGTCAGGGTCCTGCATCGGCGAACTCACACAATCGACCTACAAGAGACATTCAGAGGTTGCGCGCAAGCGGCTGGTCAAAGTTCGCTCGGCGCCAACATGCTTGTGGACGTGCGCACGGATCGGCGCGTCCTGGCGACTGGCAATGTGCCAGATTTGCCCCGACGTGTGCATTTCCCATCTTGGTCTTGACAAACTGGACGCCAAATATAAGCTGAGGTCATATTTTTTTATGGCGCCAGGCATGAATGAGCCTCTTAATCCGGAGCAGATCAAGGCCGCTCGAGCTCTCTTGACATGGTCTCAACAGGAACTGGCAACCAGGGCGCGCGTGGCGACGTCAACCGTGGCCGACTTCGAACGGGGCGTCCGAACCCCAATGGCCAACAACGCTCAGGCCATCCGCGAAGCGCTCGAAGGCGAAGGGCTGCAATTCCTTGCGGGCGGCGTCGTCGAAAAGGCCATGCTCCCCCGCCCGCCTCAAATCGCGCAGCTGGGCCAAGGCACCCTCCTTCGGTGGATCAATGCCACGGACCTGTCCCAATGGGGAGAGCGCTACGACGGCAAAGGCGGCATGCCGGAGCTCCTGCGGCGTCTGATCTTTGCCGAACACGGGCCCGCAGCGTTCGTTCATTTCCCGTCCGACGAAAGCATTCAATACCCTGGCTATGACGGCACGTGTTCGGTTACCTCGGGATCCGCGTTTGTGCCGGATGGAGACTCGGTGTGGGAGATCGGCTCCCAGCGCACGTCGATCCGAGCAAAGGCGGACGACGACTTTGTCAAGCGAACCAAAGATCCGCTGGACCGCGACCCCAAGCAAACCACATTCGTTTTTGTCACGCCGCAGCGGTTCCCCGGAAAGGACACCTGGGTCGCCGAGAAGAAGGCTCTTCGCGTCTGGCGTGACGTCGTCGCCATTGATGGCGATGATCTTGTGCATTGGCTGGAAGCCCACCCAGCCGTTGCGCAATGGCTTGCCGTCAGAATCGGACGCCGGCCTCAAGGGCTGCGCAATCTGGAGGAAGTCTGGGAGGAATGGGTGCGTGCGACCTCCGTCCCGCTCACGCCCGATGTCTTGCTGACCGATCGCGATGAAACCCACATCGCCCTGCTGAAGTGGCTACGAGAGTCCCCACAGCTGATGGCTGTTCAAGCCGATGCCCCCGACGAGGCGATGACGTTCCTGTACGCCGCAGTGAGTCCGCTGCCCGAGGCCTATCGCCTTTCGCATCTGGGGCGCTGCGTCGTTGCAGATTCTGCCGAAACGGCTCGGCAGTTGGTGGGGTTGGGAACGCCCTTGATCATCGTAATGACCAACCCCGATGCCGGTCTCGCCCGACGCTTGGTCGATGATGGACACCACCTGTTCGCAGCTTGCGACACTCGCCTCATAACCTCTTTCGGTACACATCGGCTGGCCCGCCCATGGCGGTTTCATCTGCAAGAAGTACTGATCACGACGGGGCTGTCCGAGGAAGAGGCCCACAGGCTTGCGCACGCGTCTGGTCGCAGCATCACCGTACTACGGCGACTGATGCCGGCAGCACCAATTTCTCGTCATGATTGGGCCGCCAACGCGCCTTCCGAACTGGTCGCCGCCATGTTCGCGGGTGCCTGGGTCGGCACCAATCTCGCCGATCGCAAGGTTGTCGCCGATCTGGCTGGGTGTGAGTACGAGCAGCTGGAAGCTGCGCTCGCGTCGATTGCCACCAAAGCGGATAGTCCGATCGTGCGCCTGGGCAACGTCTGGAAAGTCATCTCCTTGCATGATCTGTGGACCCAGATCGGAGCCCAAGTCACTCCGGGCCAGTTTGCTCGCTTCGAAAGTGCATTTCAGGTCGTGCTCGGCACGATCAACCCGCGCTTTGCCAGGCGACCAAAGAGCAAGTACTACGAGGAGGAAGGTGAGTTTGGCGAAGAGGCCTCTCCCGCGCTTCGAGACGGCTTGACCTAGGCGATGATTGCAGCTGCGGTCTACCCTGAGCGTGCGGAGCTCGTTGCCAACGCACGTGAGCGCGCAGACCGCTCCGTCCGCAAGCTCTTGCAAAAGGCCAGTTCCGCCCTTTGGTGGTCCTTGTCCTGCGACTTTCGCAACCTTGCCGAGGCGGCCCCTGAGGCGTTTCTCGAAGCTCTTGAAGTTGGTCTCGAAGGTGATGATCCCGCCATCACGTCGCTGTTTCGCAGCGACGAAGGGCTGATGCACCCGACCGAATACCTTTCCAATTTGCTGTGGGCGATTGAGATGCTTGCACGCTCTCCAACCTACCTGCCGCAGGCAGCCTCCATCCTGGCGCGCCTGGACGAACTCGATCCCGGCGGAAAGTGGGGTAACCGACCGTTTGCGTCGTTGCGTCGCGTCTTCGTGACGTGGTTTCCGCAGACCTTTGCAACGCCGGTGCAGCGTTTGAAGGTCGTTGACCGCGTCCTGCGCGAGCATCCGCAAGTCGGCTGGAAGCTGTTGGTCGCGATTTCGCCAAAGCTCTATGACACGTCCGACCCCTCGGCCATGCCGAATTGGCGTGATTTCGCCCCGGACCAGCCCGAGACAATCACATGGGCCGCCGCGGCAGAGACGTCGAGAGCTATTGGCGCACGGTTACTCGAATACGTGGGTAGCAGCGTCGAACGCTGGCAGACGCTGTTCGAGCTCTGGGCCAACTTCGATCCGTCGTGGCGACAGGCGGCGGTCGCTCAGTTGAAGGAGTGTGCTGCGTCGCTGGCCGATCCGTGCCAGATCGAGTCTCTGCGGGACGCGCTTCGCGCGCTCCTAGACAAGCATCGCGGCTTCAAAGACGCCGATTGGGCGATGGGTGACGGGGATATTCAGCCACTTGACCAAGTATTCCACACCCTGCAGCCGGCGGGGGTGGAGGACCGCGTTCGTTGGCTGTTCCGCCCAGGGGCTTTGGGTCTCAAACCCGGTGTTGACTTCAGAGCGTCACAGAATGAACTGGAGGCCCGGCAACGTCAGGCGGCGGAGGACCTGCTTGCTGCGCTTTCGCCCGATGCGCTATTCGACTTCATAGCGACGATCACCATGCACCACGCCCTCGGCGTGGCCGTCGCCAACTCCGGCGTGCCCGACGCGACGATGCAGGATCTGTTGAAAAGGGGACTCAGGGCCGAGAACGGGAACGAAGCTGATTTTGGCGTGGGCGTACTTTGGGCACTCAAAGTCAACGCTGGTGACGACGGGGAAGCATGGATTCGTCAGCTGTGGGCCCAGGCGATATCCGAGGGCTGGGGAACGCTCGCCGAGATACGGATATTTCTAGCCCTGCCGATGACGCGTCAGATATGGAACGAGGTCGAAGCCCGATCAGCAGAACTGGCCAACGTTTATTGGAGACACGTCTCGGTTCATCAGATCCCTGGGGATGCCGATCCGGTCTACATAGCCGAGCGCATGTCGGCCGTTGATCGGAGCTACGACGCCGTCGGCTGGTTGGGACACAACATTTCCGCCAATCCTCCGGGCCCGCTGCTCGTGCAAACGCTACGAGCAGCGGCGAAATCCGCCGCGGCGAAGAACGGGAACGACGCGGTCATGATGAGTCACTGGCTCGGTGTCATCCTGAACTATCTGGAATCGGCGCCGGACGTGACCGAGAAGGAAATCGTCGAGCTCGAGTGGATCTACTTCCAGGCGTTGCGCCATTCGCAACGGCCCGCGCGTACCTTGCATCGGGCGTTGGCCCGCGACCCCGAGCTTTTTGCAAACTTGCTCAAGCTGATCTACCTGCCTGCAGAAGACAGCGGCGTGGAGGAACCCGCTCCAGACGACATGGAGGGCGCACGCAAGCTCGCCAGCCAGGCCTACGACGTCCTCCACGATTGGGCCGTGGTGCCCGGCACCGACGACCAGGGGCGCATCGACCAAATTGCCCTGGAAGAATGGGTCAAGAAGGCTCGGAAGCTTTTGGTCGAAGCCGGTCGAGGGGAGATTGGTGACAGCAAGATCGGGGCGATCCTTTCCGCCGCAGCGCAGGATCCAGGCCAACCGTGGCCTCCGAAGCCGGTGCGGGAAATCATCGAAATGGTTCGTAGCCGGACTCTGGAGCGAGGATTTGAAGTCGGCGTGTACAACCGCCGCGGAGTGACCGTTCGCATGCCACATGACGGCGGGAAGCTCGAACGAGATCTCGCTGCAACCTACCACGCGCACGCGGAGGCACTACGCTTCGACTGGCCGCGCACGGCCGCCTGTCTTGATCGGATCGCCGAGACTTATGAGTCGGAGGCCGCCCGAGAAGACCTGACCGCCCAACAGCGGGAATGGCTATGACCAAAAAGGGTAGTGGGCTGCTTCCGATTTCGTGGATGCCTTGAAGAGGCACGAAGATGAAACCAAAGGCGGATCATGGGAGCGCCTCGATCAGCACGCCGTGGCGAACGTGGATCTTCGCGCGGCGACGGATTTCGGGTTACCCGGAACCCGTCGGGCGATGAACGCGTGGGTAAGTCCCTGAGACGTCCAAATTTGGCCTCCGGGTATGCCTGCTCTTGGCCGGTTGCACGCGGTGGGCTAATCTGCCACAAAGCGACCTTAGCGCAGGGCATGTGGTTCCGGCTGGCGGCTTAGGGTAAGGGCGCCTGAATGCGGGCTCCCGGCCAGTAGCGGGCGCTGTTGAAGGCCGCCTTCGAGCCATCCCCTGAACCTGCAGCATGTTCGGGTAGTCAGTCCCACGATCCGAGCGCGTCTGTATGGCATCACTCGTAGCGGAGGTAACTCACCGCAAACGCATCAGGCAGTGGCCCAACCGGCCAACTTGCGCGCATGCGCGTCTATCGCCTCGGATCTCGCTGAGAGGAATCCATCGAAGTCATCCTGCAACGCAGCAGCGATGGCGGCCTTGCCGACAAGGTTCGTGGCGAGCCACTTCATTGCATTGTCTCCGTGCTCGTCCAGGAGCCGCTTCAAGTACACCGACGGCGCTTGGTCGCCGATGATCTTGTTGCTGCTAGACGAGAGATAAAGGATGTTTGAAAGCGCCGATGCCTTAATTGTCGAGATACCCTTTTCCCTCAGGAATGCTTGTGGAAAGAAATGGTGGAATTCTTTTGCGTTCTGCCACGACAACGCCTTGTCGGTGTCGATGGTCTGGCCGGTAAGTAGATCGTGAGGTTTCTCGTAGGCGAGCACCAACGCCAAAATCTTCGAGTGCGCGTTGTTGAGCCGAAAGTGCCGTGACGACCAGATCTGCACTGAGGGGGGCGGGGTTGGAATCAGAATGTCCTCAGTCTTGCCTTCAGAGAAATCGCACACAGCTGCCAAGTCGGATGCCATCATTCCCGAATTCCAGCCGCTGAAATACCCAGACACGCCAGTGCGCCAAAACCATTGCTCCACAGCTCTCCATTGGGTTGCGGTTGGCTTAGGTATGCGCCGCAAAATCTCGGCAAGCACCACGATCTGATTGGTATAGGGGACAACCGACGATGAGGGAACCTTGATGTGGGTCGAGAGGAAGTCCACCGCGCGTCGATAACCATGCTCAGTGTCTGCCACGGCGATTTTCAAGTCGGCAGGCGCTGCTTTGCGGAGATCATCGATGCTCTCGACCGTGAACGCCCCGCCCATAGCGACTGAGACGTTCCTCAAAATCGCCTTGCGCTCCACCCCCTCGAACGATTTGGCCATGAGGGCGTCGCGGATGCTGTCGATGCTATCGACGAGGTCAAAGTCGGGGCTCCATGTCGCCGCGCGCATCAGGTCGACGATCGTCAGCCTGGTTCCGGTACTGTTGATCCTCTCAAAAATAGGCGCGACATCTGCTAGCGCCATGTCGCCGAGCGTGACCGTTGCAACCTTGTAGTCCTTGAACCTATCGAAGAGCTGCCGCGCATTCGCGGCCAGTTCCGGCAGATGGGCAGCATCGAGAGCCGCAACTTGAAGGAAGAAACTAGATGGGTTGGGCAACTTATTCAGCCGCACCAGATGTTGGGCAGGCTCGTCGGTATGATCCAAATGATGAAAGGTACGCGTCCGCAGGTCATAGGCAACGTTCCACGGGCTGCGTGGGTCGCCCCCTCTCCAATACAGCGCGCCGCAGATCGAAGAGAGCCGCTGTTGCCCATCCAGCAAGTAGTTGACCGGGTACTCCGGCTTGGGCAGGGCGATTTCGAGGTCGGCGATCTTGCTCTCACTGCGAAGCTCCTGCTTGCTTTGCCAAAGCAAAACACTACCGATCGGGAAGTTCCTCGCCACGGAATCGAGAAGCTCGAGAACCTGCTCCTTCTCCCAGACAAATTCACGCTGAAACTTGGGTAGATAGATGTCGCCAGTCAAGATCCTTTTGGCCAAGTCGTCGATTCGGTCGACAGAGGGCTGAGGGTCCTTAACAGGCTTGGCGGCTGCGTCGATGGGGAACATTATTTCCTCTAGGCGGCCATATTGGCTTGATTCGATAATAGCTTGCACCGACCGCAGCTACTGCAGACCGCCTTCCAGGCCTAACCTGACTACACCGATGTCCCACTCCTCAGACGCCACTTCGGTCGAGCGTACTGCTTTGCGACGTCGAAACCGAAGATGCGTATGGCAGCTGTGGGTCGATTGTGAGTTCGCAGATGCAGGAACCTGACGTTCAGTAGCGCGACACTGCCGCAGTCAGCAACTGCCCACATTGCTGACGTTGCGACCGACGTGCCCCAATGGCAGCACTGGCCGACTTGCTGACAGCCACGAGTGCGGCGAGAACATGGCGCATGCCAAGCCTTAGCGCGCCATGGCCTACCCCTGCGGGTGGGTGCACACTCCCACATCAGATTCCAGATACCCCTTACTTGATCACCCGCCGCAGGTCATTCCAGTCCGAGCGCACACGCGACACCCCAGCATGCATCCTGCTACGCGCCAGCCATGCAAGGTTGCCGAGGAAGGGCCGTGCCATGCGCCACAACTCGGGGAAGAGAATCGCCCACAACCGCCCTTGCTTGCGAAATAAGAGCAGCACGGTCCCGGCGCCCATGATGCCCATCCAGATGTCGCCAGAACCGTTACCCAGCCCCATCGCCAGATGGAACACCCAGGCGGCGAGGAAGAACGGCAGCAGCAGGATCAGCGTACCCAGCGCGTTGCGAAAGTAAGACCAGTACAGCTTGAGGGTGTGCATGCAGGTCTCCAGTTCAGCGGTGTGCCGTGGCGTCTGAGAGCACTTTCGCCACCCACTTGTTCATGCTCTGCCCCTCACGCGCTGCGGCTTTGGCCGCCGCAGCATGAAGGCTGGGGTCGATTCGCAGCATCAATTTGCCGGACGAAGGTTTTTCTGGCGGTTGTTTGAGTGCCGCGCAAGCATCGATGTAGTCATCGATCGCCTCATGGAATGCTGCCTCGAACTCGGCCACAGACTCCCCGTGAAAACCGATGATGTCTGCAATGTCCAGCACACGCCCAACCAGGATCTTGTCATCCGGGTCATAGGTCATGCTGGCGGCGTAGCCTTTGTAAGTCATCACGTTGTTCATGGGGTCACTCCAATCTTTTCCAGATACTCCCGCGCCAGTCTGACGCGGTATTTCAAGGCTTCTTTCTGCGGGTGAGGCCGGTGGAAGTAGGCACGCAGCCCGTCTTTCTCGAACGTCACGGATGATCCACTTCCCTCGATGACGCGACACCCTGCCGCCACAAGCAACGCTTCGATACGCGCCCACTCCAGATTGCCGTTGACCGGGCTGGAAAAGATCGCCTCAAGCGTCCTTTTTTGCTTGCTGTTCATTATGCAATGATAGCACTGTTGATAGCTCATTAAACAATACTGCTATCAAGCCCTTTGCCGTCGCGCCGCATATCCGTATGCCCACGCCATACCGGAGATCGTCGTGCTTCTACCCTCATTCCTGCCCCCCACCCTCGCTGTCGGCCTTGTACTACTGAGCGCCTTGGCATCACCCGCTGCGCAAGCGGCCTCGCTCAGTCTTGACCTCTCCACGGTATGCGTCCATAACAAGGCCGCGGCCCGGCGTCATCTGAACCAGGTCAACCCAGGACTGGGACTGGAGTACCCGCTGTCGCGCAACATCGGCCTGGCCGGTGGGTTCTACCGCAACAGCTTCGAGCGCACCAGCGCGTATGCGTTGATTGACTGGACGCCGATGCATCTGCGTTTGCCGGCGGGGCTATCTGCCAGCATGGGCATCGCGGGTGGCCTCGTCAGTGGCTACGCCCACGTCAACCCAGTTGCGCCGTTCGCGGCGGCGGCCCTGATCAAGATTCGAGGTGCGCGGCGATGGGGGATCAACCTCGTAGCCGTGCCGAACGTTTCAGCGAGTTCGGGCTTCATCGGCCTGCAACTGGTGGTGCCGCTGTGAAGCCCATCGCGCTCCTGTGGGCTCGCCGCTTGCTTGCTCTGTTGCTACCCGCCATTGCGGGGTTGATCTGGACGCTTTCCAGCCGCGCCTGCGGCGTTGTCCTGTCGCCCCTGCTCATCGTCGGTGCCATGCTGGCGGAGAACCGTCGCTGGCGCTTTCTCGCTGCGCTGGCCTACTTCGGTGTCGGCGGTGCGGCGCTGCCGTCTGAAGTGCAGAGCTTCTTCGGTTCTGGTTGGATCGTTGGTATCGGCCTGTGGGTGCTGTCGAGCACGCTGCTAGCCGCACCATGGGCCTGGGCATCGCGCGACTGGCGTGTCGTTGCGGTGCTGCTGATCGAGGCGCTGCCGCCGCTCGGATTCTTCGGCTGGCTGTCGCCGCTGGCGCTGGCTGGTGTGCTCTATCCGGGGTTGGGATTGATGGGCTTCGCGTTTGGGCTGGCGATCCTGTGGACGCTGGCAGTGCTGGTCCAAACCCAATCCTCGACGTCCGCGATCAAACTGGCCATGGTGGTGTCGGCAGCGCTGTCGGGGGTGGCGGTATGGGCGAATGCCTCATACGCGCCGCCTGTCGCGCACGCTGGCTGGGTCGGAGTCAATACCCAAGTCGGACGTGAAACCGATGACGTGATGGCCGAGGTCGCGCGCAACCAGGACTGGATTGATCAAGCGGCTGGAGTGGTGCGCCCCGAAGCAAAGTCAAAGTCAACGGCAGGGGCAAAGAAACAGGGTGGGGCTGTGGTGGTTCTGCCCGAGGACGTGGCTGGAACCTGGTGGCCAGGCACGGCGGCGCAGGTGCGGGCCGCGATGCGTCCGGGCGACGTGTGGCTTGTCGGCGCGTCGGTGCTTGGGGCGCAGCATTGGGACGGGCGCTATCTCAATGCTGTGGTGGGGCTGGGGCGTGATGGCGATGCGCTGCTGTTTGCCTCTCCCGTGCCCGTGCCAGGCGGGATGTGGAAGCCGTGGGCTGGCGAAAAGTCTTACACGGCGTCGCACTGGTGGGAGCCGGTGCGGACCGTCGCTGGTGTGCGTACCTGGGCCGCGATCTGCTACGACCAAGGCTTGGCTTGGCCGTGGCTCCAGGCGCTTGCGCAGCGGCCTGCGGTGGTACTTCGAGTGTCGAACTATTGGTATGAGCCTGCAGGGGCTGTGGCGCCCCGTGTCGAGGCGGCCACGACGGCGGCTTGGGCAAGGCTCATGGGCGCGGCGGTGGTGACGGCGGTGAACAGGAGTCAGATGCTTAGATACGCATCGAGATAACCACTTGGATTGAACGATGGATCTGGCGGCAGTGGTGGTGGTGGGTTGATCATGCCGGTTTCGCGCCAATCCGGGTTGTGCCTCTGCTCCCGTACCGTTGGGTAGCCGTCGCAGTATGCGGTCTGTCGGTAAATCCGCGTTGAGCCATACTCCACGAATGGCAACAACCTGGCGTGGTACGCAGCCACGCCCGCGAAAAAGCGCACAGCGCCAAGATGGTCTGCGTTGCCTTTTATCGGCGGCAAATCCATGTAATTGCCGAGGTCCGGTAAAGACACACCAACCCGGGGAAACGTCAGATCGTGCGGAATGGTAAACATCCGCGCTACGCCCTCGGTCAACCGCTCACGCCTATCAACGAGCCGCCGCATGATGGTTTCGCGCCCCAGATCGCCGTTTGTTTCCGTGACTTCAAAGTACCAAACCCGGTCGAGCGTCCTGCGCCCATCGCTGCGGACTTGCTCCAGCCCCATCACAGCAAACAGAATGTCCCCAGGCTTCAACGGGCTTGGTAAGCGCGTATTCGCCGCGCTCTCTTTGTTGAGACGCCGCATTGTGGCGCGCATCTCTTTGCGCCGCTGCGGGCTGATGTAGACATTATCGACGTCGGATGTGTACCTCATGGCATTTTCCCCGAGTGCTCAAGTTCGTGTTCAATTTCGATGGCGATGCGATCAAGTTCATGCGCAAGGGCGTCCGCCGCCCATTCCCAGTCCTCGTCGGCGGGTAAGGCATCCCGCAGGCTAGGGTCTGTCACAACGGCGCCTACGGTGGCGGATGCTGTGGCAGACGCAGAGGTTTGATCTTTTTCTTTGCCCCTGCCTTTGTTATTTTGTTGACTTTTGTTGTTGCTTTCCACCGCCGATTCTTCGTGTGAGACAACTGCACCCAGTTGCATATAAGTGTCTTCTATGCAACTGGGTGCAGTAGCGGATGCCCTCCGCCCGCCTTTGCTAGCCGGTGGAATCACTCCCCCAGCCCGCATCGCCTTAATCCTGGAATTAATTGCGTCGGTTCGTGCGCTAGCGCGCAAGTTGACCAATGCATCTCGCACACTGCGCTGGCTCACACATCCGCCGGATGCGAGGATCATGTCAATCGCCTGATCGATGGCGTCAACGTCCGTCCTTTGGGGGCCGTGCGCCCCGCCGCGGTGGATGGTGTTAGGCATTGCGGCGTCGATCTGAACGCCGTGCCGGGCCAACGCCAGATCCATTTCTGGCGACTGGATGCCACCCCAAAGTTGGACGATCAGCGGTTCCCCTTCGTGGCTCACCGCGCGATTTCGCCCGATGGCCTGGGCAATCGTCCCCGCATAGTCGTCCAGCAGCCAAGCGCGCACCTGCGGCTGACGTGGCAGTGGAACGCCATTGTTGCCCTTGCCATCGTCTTCATCCCCATTGAACTCTGGCCAATCCTCGCCGGGCGCTCCAGTAGACAGCATGGCCGCGCGGGCGCAAGCGTAGGCGCTAGCCCATGTCTCCGGCCCCATCAGCGGCATGCCAATCACAGCCAGGTGCATCCCCTTCCAGTCGTCCTGCCCACGATCATGCTTACCAAACCAGCCGATCTTGCGCCCTGTGCTGGCCTCGAAGACCGCCTTTGTCACTTCTGGCTCACCTGCCTTGATTCTTCGATTTGGATGCGCCTTGTCTTCCACCGTATCGGCGTAGGCGAGGTAGGCCCTGTGCGTCAATATCGCACTGTTCGCGGGCATTAGCATCGCAATTTTTTCGATTTCTCGCATGTACGCTTTCGCGCTACGTTCATATCCTTTGTGGCCAACCTTGCCACGCGCATACAGGTGGCCTGTGATGCGGGTGACCGTCATGTTCTGGTCGGCCTTGGCGTCGTGAATCATCCCGCCGGCTGACGTAATCAGTGCCCGCATCGCCGGGCTGAGCGTCGCATCCAGAAAGATTGTCGATCCGCGTTTGGTTGACCAGTCCACAGCGGGGGTAATCTCATAACAGTGCAGCCCGTTTTTCTTGATCCGTGCCGCGTTGGCTGTCAAGCTCCATGCCAGCGCGGCAAGTGCGCGCAGCGGCGTAAAAAATTCGTCGGTCTCATGGTTCCACGACACCCGCTCCCACCGCGCCGTGCCGGCTGCGCTCGCACCTGCATCCCGGACCTTCTGGTCCATCTCCTTGATCAATTTGGCATCTGGCATCACACCCATCGCGATCGCCACGATCAGGTGTTGAAACAAGGCGTCGATCTCGGGCGCCAAGTTCAGTATTCCCTGCGCGCTCTGGCGCTCTTCAGCATCAGCTTCGCTGGGGTTTGCCAATCCACCCAAATGCTGCAAGCGCCTTTCCAGGCGCTCCTGAATTTTGGGTAGGCTGTCCCTCCAGAGGCTCACGTCCGCCGGGCTGATCGTGACCTCGTGCGCGAGGTCAACACGCTCGTCGAACACGATCATGCGCTGAGTTGCGCGGTGCGGTTTGCCGGTGATGGCATCTCGCTCAAACCAGTCGCCAGCAGCGTCTGAGAAGGACTGAATCGGCATCACCAACTTCTCCGCCGCCAGGCTGTTTGGCAAGCCTTCGTACAGGAATCTGCAGGGGCTATAGTCAGCTGGATTTAAATCACGATCCTCAAAAAACCGCCTGGCCAGTTCAATCTTGACTGGGTCTTCGGCCTTAACCAGCGCCCCGGCCATGCCATGCGGGCATGTTCGGCACAGGCTCTGCGCTGGCCGATGATTCTTGTCCCCCGCTTGCTCGACCGCTTTGATTTTGAAGCAGGTGAACTCTGTCGTGGTGCCGTCTTCTGCTTGCGGTTGACGCCCAAAATAGTGCCGTGCGCCTGGAATCTCATCGGCGTACTTTTGAGCCAAGCCGTGGTTCGGAACAACGATGACGACTGGCAAGTTACATGCCGTGGCAATCTGCTGTGCGGTAGTGCTCTTCCCAACCCCGACAGTCACTCGGGCGCCCATCGGCGGTACCGGCGCGATCCGCCGCGGGCGGCGATTCTCTGCGCGAGCCAGCGCCTGCTCGGCATCAATCTCCCCTATCCACCGCTGATGCCGCTGGAGGTATGCCTGCATGGCGCTGCGCAGCGCGGAGCGCACGGATCTGAGTGAGATGGACGAAGCTGCAGGCGCGGCAACAGCCGCGCCCACCGCCGGTGTGGCGGTGGACATGGTCGGCGCCTCACTTGCGGTGCTTGCCAGTCCCGCGCGGCCGGCCAGGCTTGCGCCTATCAGATGCCGCCTTGGGTGCTTCGGGGGCGTTGCCCGTCTCGCGCCGCCGGCAAGTCTTGCGGCCAGGTGTTGCCTTGTTGCCCGTGCCGCGCGGCCGGCCAGGTTTGCGGCCAAGTGCCGCCTTGGGCGCGGCGAGGGCGGTGACAGAAATCGCGCTGAACGCCGAGGTTGGGATTGGGGTAGCCGTCGCGCTCGGCATCCCAATCAGCGCCTCGATATCCGCCACCCGCCACAGCCTGCGCCGGCCGGCGATCGGCGACCGCGGGGGGATACGGGGATCGCCGCGCAGGATCAGGCCAGGCACGGTCGCTGGGGACACTCCAAGCGCCGCTGCTAGCCCCTCGAGCCCCGCGTGGCCTGGGGGGATGATGGCGACGCTCCCGACCGGGCGTCCACCGCGGCGATTGCCGCCGCTGCTAGCTACTTTTTGAGTTTGGTTTTTGATTCGCATCTCGACACCATTTTTTTGGTGCTCCCCGCCAAGGGGAAGGGGTGGATGCTTGGTCGCCCGCGCTGTGAGAGAGGGCGGGGTTGACTCTGTGCTACGTCACCCGCGCGGGACGCGGGTGGATTGGGGGCGCTGCGCCAGGATCCGAGGGGTGAGAAAGACCCTGGTTTGATTGACGGCAAAACCGGGCGCAGCTGAAGCCAGAAATCTGGCTTGAATTAGCCCAAGCTTAATCCAAACTTGGCTTGCCAAAGCAAGCAGCAAGACTGCCGCAGCATCAAATTCCTTCTGCGCGGCCCCCGCCGCAGCTTTGGCCGAAGCGGCTTTAGATTTGAGTTCTCGGTCTAGCTCAACCAAAGGCGTCGCTGCCAAGATCGGCAGAAGACCAACAGCCAAAACCGCCATCAGCGCCGGCAGCCCAGCGAAAGCCGCCTGCGCAGGACCCAGGCCTCCCGCCTGCTGATGGAAGGCATCAACCAGCCACGCCGTAGCCGCCAACGCCAGCAAAGCCCAGAGGTATCGCCACGCGCGAGGCCCCCAGACTCTTAGTAAGTCTTTGGCTTCCCTGTTTCGTTGGCGCGCGGCTCTTCCCATAACTGCAAGATACCACACCAAATCGGCAATGAACCAAAAAAGTTAGATGTTGTCGCGAGTTCGCAACAGCTAATGCAATATTTACCTCTTTATTCTCAAGCCATTGCGATGGTGACCTGCGGATTTGGCTCGTTCTTGGTTCAAATTTGGTTCACTCAGTGAACCAAACAACAACAACAAAGAATCGTCGATAAACAAACAACAACAACAGTAAATAAATGATTTATAAAGACATTTTTCTTCGAAGTTGAGACTGAACAACCGCTTGCAATCGTCTTATTTTTGGACTGTTAATCCGCAGGTCCCTGGTTCGAGCCCAGGTCGGGGAGCCAACATATACGGGCCTCACAACGATGTGGGGCCCTTTCTTTTGCTCCGCAATCCGAGTGTTGCTCCGCAAAACTCTATTTTGTGGGGCTAACCAGCTTGCCCTTCCGGTGCCTGACGTAGTGCCGCGTCATGGTGCTGGAGGCGTGTCCAAGTTGGTCCTGGGCGGCCTGCATTCCAGCTTGTTCTTCCTTGTCGGTCCCGGCTTTTGCTCGCAGATCGCGAAATTGCGTGGCCAAGATTAGCCCTGCCAAGGCCGGGTTGGCGTCAGCGGCGAGTTTGCGCGCCTTCTCGAAGCGACTGTCCAGGGCGCCACTGCTCAATGGCTGACCTTTCTCGTTGCAGACCAACGCGAGCGTACGCACTGCATGGAGTTTCTTGCGCGCAAGTACCCGATCGATCACGGCCCTCAACTCGCCCTCCACGACGATGCGCAGACGGTTGTGGGTCTTGTTCTGACGCACCGACAGTTGGCCATCGTGGATGTCGGTCTCTGCCATCTTGAGTGTGTCCGCTGGACGCTGACCGCACAAGTAGGCCAGGTCCAGCGCATCTCGCAGCGGCTCATCAGCCTCGTGCCAAATCGCCGCAAGCACGGCATCATCGACATAATGGTCTCTTCCTTTTTCACTGTAGCCCCTGATTCCCTGGCAGGGATTCATCTGATCCGTGAAGCCTTTCCCGCGGGCGTAGTTCCAGATGTGCGAGAACAGGGCTTTTTCCCTGTTCGCCCTCACTTCACCCGTGCGCCCTTGCGTGGACAGCGGTGGCTTCCCGATTTTTGCGCGGTCCTCGTTCGTCAGGCGCAGCCGCTGCTCTGTCGCTGAGACGCGCCAATTGAGATACTGCTTGATGTGCAATGGCTTGATCTCGGCGAGAGGCGCTGGGGGATTGTCAAAAAACTGATACAAGTTCTCTAACTCAGCCAGATTGTCCTTGCGTGTGCGCAGTGCCTTCTTCGGAAGCTCCTCGATCAGATAGAGCTCGGCGACATAACGAAATGTAATCAACTTGACGTGCGGCGCGCCCTGGTCACCTTCAAGCTGGCCCCATTTCTTGACTGCCTCGACATAGTCGCTCCCCAGCGGAATCTCCTTCCTGGGCTTCCCGCCGGGGTCGTAATAGTAATAAATACGGCCCGAGCGCTGCGGACGCGCACGCATGCCGCGAGGTAGATTCAAATATTTTGATGGGCGTCTTCCCATTTCGTCGTTCCATCAGGTTTGAAACTGCGCTCTACGGAGATTGCAGAACGCGCGGTACCCACGTCCGGGCCAGAGGTTCCGCCATGACGATGCTTCGGCCATCGACTGCAGACCGCGCGACAACGGGACGCCCTGCACCATTCACAAAAAAGGGTACGCCCATCCGCCGCAGCGATTCGAGTTGCGCGGTCTTGCGTTTTCTCGCAGTGAGAAATACCAATTCTTCCTCGGTAAGAAATGCGGTCATTTGCTGGTCTTCCAATCAATTTCATCTCGGCGTGCGCCAGATGCGATTTCACGATCATCTGTTGAATAGAAATGGAGAGCGTGAATCAGGGTTCAAGGTGGAGCGCCACACCGGATATTTGAGCGTGTCTGTTGTGCATCAGGAAACCGAAAACAAGGCGATTTCCTTGGTGATTTGCGACCAACCAGAAACTCGACTCCAGATCATTGCAATTCGTCAACGTGCCAGTGTCAGTCGGCCGTTGGGTCCGGCAACGCAAACGGCGAAAGATGGCACCTGCAGGAAAATTGTGACCTTTGCGCAAAATCGTGACCCTTATCGGGCACGTTGTGAATGAAATCCGTGACTTACAGAACACAACGGCATTCCGTCGCGGAATTTTCGTGACATCGGCCGATGTCGCGATCGGGGCCAAACGATCTGCAAAGCCTTCTCAGAACATCCAACTTTCCGGCGGATCGCCTTGCTCATCGTCGTCAAAAGACGCATGAATTTTGCCCTTGTAGACATCGCTACCCGGGTCTTGGTAGTCCAAGATACGCAGGCTTCCGTTATCCAAAATTCGCGCATCAAAGCAGGTGTAATCCTTGCAATTGGGGCAGTCTGCCGCAGCCTCAATGAGAACTGCGCGTGCGAATTTCTTGATGCGACCCTTCGGTTCAAGCGTTTGTTGGCAAAATCGACAATAAAAATTGGGCCTGTCAATATACGTGCCAGATTCCAGTCGAATTGGAAAGTGATGCATAACACTGGATTGTTGGAGTAGGTACCTGGCGTGCAGGTCGTCGCGAGAATATCCGCTACTTGGACTATTAGCGTCGTCTTCGGTGGCGGATGCCTTGAACAAGCTGATCACATTGCTGGCTTCGGTCATCAGTTTCATGGTGAACTCCTTCTGCAAGGATCATCTCACGACACATCGCCGCTGCAAGTCGCGGCGCGCTGCCCCTCTAAATCCGTCACATGAGGGGCAGGAATCCAAATCACGAGCGATGAGCGTGCGCATGAAGCCCGGCCGCACTTCGACATCGGAAAAACGCTGATTTCTGCCATGATTTCAAGCGCAGCATCTGCCGTGGGTGGCTAATATGGAACAGTCGCATCACGCGGCAATGTTTTCCCAGTCCCGCACAAGCGGAGTTTTCAACCGGCATGTCCGATTCCATGCGCCCCTTCCGAGGCGACAAGAAATAGCTCCTGAGAGAGCCATCGAACCGCTCCTCCAGGCGGTTTTTTTTGGGCCCCCATCGAAAAAACATGCAAAACCCTGAGTGATGCACGAAACGAGGCGGGCTGCCGTTCCTGGGTCGTTTTGCGCACCCTACAGTGACCCTACCGAAAAGTTTTTAGGCTAGAAAAGATGGGCAAGGCCGCCCTCGCCGCGCATCGTTGAAGCATGACGACCGCGACGATGCCATGACTCTCGAGGGAGCATGGCCGCCAGACGAAGGTCTGGTTCACAGGAATCAAGCCCGATGCAGTGAGCCTGACAGACAGGCAGCATCCGCCCGGCCCCCGTCACAGGGCCAGTTCCTTCCATCCGGAGGGAGACCACAACCCGCAAGGGCGTGGCGAGAGGGATTGGTGGCGACCAACCCGATCGAATGCGAGACTCCTGAAGCAAGATCGCCCCTCGTATACGAGTGAAAGGCAGGACGTGGGGCCTCGATCCGCGACGACGACGATGCTCGTCTGACAGCACCAAACCCTCGCCATGGCTCGTGCTATGGCGGCAGGCTCTTTATTTTCTCCCTGGTTGCCATGCCAAGATGAACGGCGCGAGGCATTGCGGCTAGCGCATGACAACTCACGACGAAAACCGGCCGCCGTTTCAGAATGAAAACGTCAAGACGAGAGTCTCTCCAAATTTAGTAACTTGAAAATGGCAATCTGCTTGAACCACCAGATAATGTTTTTTAAACCAATCTTCAGACTTGCACTCGCTCAACCGGATGCCGACCGATGCTATAGGACATGAAAGTCACCAGGACCAACAGCCTAGGCCGATTGCTCATGCAACAAAGGATGCATTCGGCAATTGGCTCGCTCCCCACGAGTTAGGGAAGTGCTGATTTATTCGCCACCGGCGGCGGCCTGCGCTGGCTGGACGGGGAGCGAACTGGGACAATGGTCCTGGGCGCCCGAGGGCACGAGGAACGATGATGCAGACGAGCTTTTCCGAGTACGAGTACGCGAGCAAGAAGAAGCTGACGCGACGCGACCGCTTCCTGGCGGAGATCGAGGCGAGGACGCCGTGGGGCGAGTTGGTGGCGGCGATCGAGCGGCACGACCCGAAGGGCGGCGGCCGCGGGCGCCCGCCCATTGGACTGGAGCGCATGCTGCGCATGTACATCGCGCAGAACTGCTTCGGGTTGTCCGACGAAGGCATCGAGGACGCGATCGACGACAGCCAGGCGATCCGCAGCTTCGTGGGCATCGATCTGGGCCGCGAGGCGGCGCCGGACGCCACGACGCTGTTGAAGTTCCGCCGCCTGCTCGAAGACAAGCAACTCACCGAGTCCATCTTCACGACCATCAACGCCCACTTGGCGGCCAAGGGACTGTTCCTGCGCCGCGGCACGGTGGTGGACGCAACCATCATCGCCGCGCCGCCGTCGACCAAGAACGAGAAGGGGGAGCGCGACCCCGAGATGCACCAGACCAAGAAGGGCAATGAGTGGCACTTCGGGCTCAAGGCTCACATCGGCGTGGACGCCGAATCGGGCCTGGTGCACACGGTGATCGGCACCGCCGCCAACGTGGCCGACGTCACCCAGGCTCAGGAGCTGCTGCACGGGGATGAAACCGATGTGTTCGCCGACGCGGGCTACCAGGGCGTGGCCAAGCGCGAGGAGAACATTGGCGTGCCCGTGAACTGGCATGTGGCCATGCGTCCCGGCAAGCGTCGGGCGCTGGCCGGGCACGGCTGGGCTCAGAAGCTGGAGTGGGTCGAGCAGATCAAGGCCAGCATCCGCGCCAAGGTCGAGCACCCGTTCCACGTCGTGAAGAACCTCCTTCGGCATCGCAAGGCCCGCTACCGCGGCTTGGCGAAGAACACGGCGCAACTGCACACGCTGTTCGGCCTGGCCAATTTGATGCTGGCGCGGCGGCTGGTTTTGGACATTCACGCCCGAGGTGCGTCCGCCGCGTGAGAAATGGGCAAAAAGGAGTCGCTGACGGCACGTTTCGGACCGATTTTTAGACCAGCAGGCCGGCGATTGCTCAGTCCTTGAGCAAATCGCGAACCCAGGTGCCGGATCGTTCGACTCCAACCTCATTTCTTCAGCACTTCCTTAGATAGTGTCGTCACGAGATATGCAGCCAGAGGGCGAGACAGCGAATTTGCACGGCGGCAACGAATGAGGCGACGTTTTTGCGTAGCGCGTGGCGATTCCCCTCCACCGCTTGAGATGCAGGAAGGCGTTCTCGACCAGGTGGCGCAGCTTGTAGAGCGCTTTGTCGTACGTCCTGGGTTGCTTACGGTTCTTGCGCGGCGGAATCGCGGCTTGCGCACCTTGCGCTTGGGCTTTGGCCACGATGGCATCGCTGTCGTAGCCTTTGTCAGCAAGCAAATAGTCCATCTTGAACCCGTCCATCAACCGCTCAGCCTCTGCGCAATCTGCTCGGGTACCTTCTGTAATAACAGCTCGGAGCGGCAGACCATGCGCATCCACGGCCAGATGTATCTTGGTGTTGAGCCCCCTTTTGTACGGCTCATGCCCTGATTGCCTCCACGCGCTCCCGCTGCATGCGGGTGAACCTTGCAATGACTGGCATCGATCATGAGCCATTCGAAATCAGGCTCCACAATGAACTGCTCCAGCAGCGACTCCCAAATGCCCTGATCACGCCAGCGGCAAAAACGTCGATGGGTGTTTTTCCACCCACCATACGAGGCCGGCAGGTCTCGCCACGGTGCACCGGTGCGAAGAATCCAGAACACGGCATTGACGAATTGGCGGTTGTCCTGCGCAACCCCACCCCAAACCCCCGCTCGCCCCGGCAAATGGGGCTCGAGCAAGGCCCAGTGCCTGTCTGATAGGTCGTGTCGATGAAGAGTCTCTGGCATCTCAATAGCGCGGTTGTTGCGAACAACGCCATCATGCCACAACTCGTGACGACACTATCTAGGTTTGATCGTCGGCGACAACAAAATTTTGACCGCCTACCAAGGCATGCACTTTATTTATCGAATAGGAATGGTTATCATTTGCTGAATTGCCGCGGAGTTCTTCCCATGAGACATGTCCTATTTTTCACTGCACCGATGCTGCTGGCTCTAGCCGCCAGCACGGCGGTCGCCAGCGATCTGCCGGAATACAAACTGGTCATCAAGAATCACATCTATCAACCCAGCGAACTCAAGGTGCCAGCCGGCGTCAAGCTCAAGCTCATCGTGCACAACGAAGACGCCACCCCGGAAGAGTTCGAGAGTACGGACTTGAATCGCGAGAAGATCGTGCTGTCGAACAGCAGTTCCCTCGTTTACCTCGGGCCGTTACGTGCCGGTCGCTACCAGTTTTTCGGTGACTTCCATCAAGACACGGCTCAAGGCCGGCTGATCGTGGAGTGACGTGATGCTTGGTGTTGCCTTGTTGGTATTTCGTGAAGTGATGGAGGCGGCGCTGATCGTCTCCATTGTCTGTGCCGCCACACGCGGCGTTGCGCGTCGCGGATGGTTCGTGACCGCAGGCATCGGGCTAGGTATAGCTGGCGCACTCCTGGTGGCCATGGGGGCTGACCTCATCGCTCGATTTGCCAGCGGTTCCGGCCAGGAAATCTTCAACGCCTGCGTGCTGCTGTCCGCCGTTGTGATGATCGGCTGGCACGTCGTGTGGATGTCCAAACACGGTCGTCAGTCGGCCCAGCACATGGATGCGATCGGCAGTGCCGTCAGGGCGGGCTCCAGTTCGCTGACGCTGCTGCTGGCGGTGGTGGCGATCGCGGTTCTGCGCGAAGGCTCCGAGGTCGTGTTGTTCATGTATGGCATGGCCATCGGTGGAATCGGCGCGGCGGGGTTGACCGGCGGGATCGCGCTGGGCGTCGGCAGCGGTGCACTGCTCGGTTTCGCGCTGTATTTCGGTCTGCTGCGTATCCCGATGAAGCATTTCTTTAAGGTCACCAACTGGATGTTGGTGTTGCTGGCGTCGGGACTGGCATCCACTGCCGCGCGCTTCCTGGTCCAGGGCAATCTGCTGCCGTCCTGGGGAACTCAAGTGTGGGACACCTCCTGGTTGCTGTCGAACGGCTCGTTGGCAGGCCAGACGTTGGGCATCCTCATCGGTTACGACGCCAGCCCAACAGGACTTCAGTTTGTTTTCTACGCAACCACATTGCTGCTGCTGGTCGTCGGCATGGGGCGGGGGGGCCGAGCACCGCCATCACCCGCGTCACGCACGCGCTCGCAGCCACCGGATCCAACGACCGAGTCGCTGCGCTAGCTCGATCCCCCTTTGCTGCTCGCTCGTATCCGCGGCATGCTGCCGCCGGTCGGGAACGTGCGTCTTGAACCATCACCACAGGAGCCATCCCGTGTATTCATCGTTCCCTCAAAAACCTTCGGCCCTTCGTGTTCACGACGGCATCCAGCGTTCATGCGCCATCGGTCTGGGAGCGATCCTTCTGTTCGTCACCGGAGCGGCCCAAGCGGACGACTTTATCGTCTACTCGCCGCACGTCCTCGCCACCCAATCGGAGATCGAGCTACGCGGTTATGGGTATGGCGATCCACGTGCCGATTTCAACGGCGGCCAGGCTGCCGAACTCTCGGTTTCCCATGCGTTCACCGATTGGTGGAAACCGGAACTCTATCTCACGAGATATCAGCGGGAACCGGGAGGTGCCGGGCAACTGCTGGGCTACGAGTTCGAGAACACCTTTCAGTTGACGCAGCCGGGCGAATCGTGGGCCGATTTCGGTTTTCTGGCCGCGTACGAACACCAGGTTGTCACCGGTAAACCTGATGCCGTCGAGTTTGGGCCGCTGGTCGAAAAGACGGTGGGGCGGTTCACCCACAGGGTGAATTTGATCTGGGAGAAACAGGTGGGCACGGGCGCCAATGGCGCATACATGTTTCGTTACAGCTATTCGGGCACCTATGCGGTCTCCGCAGCCTTGCGTCCCGGCATTGAAGCTTATGGGCGACCCGGTGATCGTGCGTATCAGGCAGGCCCAATTGTTGCCGGTGAATGGCATGTCCCCGGCACGACCAGCAACCTCGAATACCGTTTCGGGGTGGTGCTCGGTATCAATGCGGCGGCACCTCGGCGGACGTGGCTGGCCCGGGTTGAATACGAGTTCTTCTGATCTTCTGATCAATAGTGACGCAGCCCAAAACATAGGACGCTTGCGAGGATACTCCAGCCGTTGCGGGCAACCCTCAACCAAATCCATGAGCCCAACGGTGCTCGGGACTTGAACCGCCGATGTCGTCTTGACAGGTCAGGACATGGAAATCAGACGGCCCTGCTGACGGAGCAACGCCGCAAATTCATCCGCTGGCACAGGCCGGCTGCAGAAATAGCCTTGGTAGGCGTCACAACCATGGGACCGCAGAAATTCCAACTGCTCTGCGGTTTCCACACCTTCGGCCACAACACGCAACCCCAACTCCCTTGCCAGCAAGAGCACAGCCTTGGTGATCGCGATATCTTCAGCGTCATTCGGCAAATCTTTGATGAAGGCGCGATCGATTTTGAGGGCGGAGACCGGCAGGCGTTTGAGGTAGGCCAGTGACGAATAACCCGTACCGAAGTCGTCGATCGCCGTATCCACGCCCATCACCCTCAATTGCGCGATCAATGCCGCAACCCGTTCGGCCGCGTGCATCAGGACACTCTCGGTGATTTCGAGTTCCAGCATGCCGGGATCCAGCGCGTGCGTGTCGAGGGCATCTTGGACGACACCGAGAACACGATCGTTTTGCAACTGCGCCACGGCACAGTTCACCGCAACGGGGACGATCGAGATGCCATCTTTCTGCCAATGCGCTTGCTGCGCGCACACCGTGTTGAGCACCCATGTACCCACTGGAACGATCAGCCCGGTGTCCTCGAGAATCGGGATGAACTCGGCTGGCGCCACAAGCCCTTGTTCAGGATGCTTCCACCGCAGCAGTGCTTCGGCCCCGACAATCCGGCCCGTGGCGACGTCGACCTTGGGTTGGTAATACGGAACGAATTCCGTCGCATCCAGCGCCTTGCGCAGGGCCCCCTCCATCTCGAACATCTGACGCTGGCGCCCATACAAACCCTGTTCATACAGCGCCCATTGTCCGGCCCCCTTTTTCTTGGCTTCGCGCATGGCGATGTCAGCGCGGCTGAACAGTGCACTGACATCGTCGCCGTCGGCGGGGTAGCGAACGATGCCCATGCTGGCGCTGACGTGAATCTCTTGCGTCCCCAACAGCAGCGGGGCCTTGAGCGCTTGGCGCAACTGCTCCGCGCGCTCGGTGATGGCCTGCGTATTGAGCATGTGCTCCGAGACCACCGCGAACTCGTCATCGCCGACATGCCCCAGCGTCTCGGCGCCACGCAGGCTTGAACGCAATCGTGCCGCCACTTGAACCAGAACCTGGTCTCCGACCATATGCCCCAAGGTGTCGTTGATCGCCTTGAAACGGTTGATTTCGAGCACGAACAACGCCATCTCTTTCCTGTTTCGGCGAGCCCTGGCCATCGCATGTTCCGTGTGCTCCAGGAGTTTGTTGCGATTGGGCAGTTCGGTCAAAGGGTCGTGATAGGCCAGCCACTGCGCATGCGCATGCGCAGTCCGGATTTCCGTCAGGTCGCGCGACATGGCCACAGCTCCCAGGAAGGTTTGCTGCGCATCGTGCAAGGGGTAGCTGGAGATCTGGAGCTGCCGTAGCTCGCCTGTCCCGCTGTACGCCAGGAACTCGGCTCCAGCAACAACCTCACCCCGAAAGGCTCGCGACAGTGGCCGCTCCGCGAACGAAGCTGGGCGTCGATTCGGGTGGAGCAGCGCGTGGTCGTGGGCCCACTCGTCAAGGTCCATCGGACGTTCGGTGGGCTCACGTTGGCAATCAATGAGGGCGTTTGTATATCGAATTTGGCCCTGCTCATCGCAAGCCACCACGCCGTCGGTCATGTTGTCCAACACCGCTTGCAAGAAGGTATGGTTGCGGCGCAAGGCATCGGCCTTGGCCAGGAGTTCACTGACGTCCTGCACGAACGCAATGGCCATGATCACGCTGCCGCGCTCGCCAAGAACCGGGGCGACATGCAGGCGTACCCAGACATAATCGCCGGACTTGCAGCGATAGCGGCGCTGCGCACAGTAGGCACCGCTCAGATCGGCAAAGACGTCGGCCACGCTCCAGGTGGCCTGCTCCAAGTCTTCTGGATGAAGAAGGTCCAAAACACTGGGCAGTCGGCGCAACTCCTCTTCGGAGAAGCCCAGCATGTCGACCAAGGCGCCATTGGCTTCCTGGATGCGTCCGTCCCGGCCAAAGATCGCCATGCCCATGCCGGAATAGTCCAGACCGATGCGCACGCGTTGTTGGCTGTCATGCAGCCGGCGCACCATCGGACGCAGTTGCCAGCGCAGGAGTGCCAGCCCCATCAGCAACAAGGCAGGGATCAACAAGAGCACCACGCGAGAGGTCGTGATCAAGGAGCCGAACAATGCCCTTGCGGATATCTGACTGACCATGCCCAGTCCGGTGCTACCCACCGGAGCGTAGGCCACGATCATCGCGTCCTCGTTCCCGTTTTGATGCCGTGTCGGGCGGATCACCACCCCATGTTCGGCGTGCAAGGCCAGGAACTCGGGAGCGTCTGTTTGTCGTTGGGGCTCAGTCATAAACTGTGGATGCTCATTCGCATGGCCCGGCGAACACAAAGCTCCGCCCTGTTGCCGGGCGCAGACCACAACCGTATGCCCTGGATCCCTCTCATGGAGCGCGAGCTCGGAAAAGTAATCGGACTGCAGGGGCAATACCGCTTCAAGACTGCCCAAAACACGTCCGTTCTTGCGGATCGGCATGAGGGCGCGAAGGATGAACTGCAAGCTATGCGGGTCGCGCAGCAGCCATGCCTGGCCCGGATACGGCCACTGCACGGGCAACCCGGCATCGCTTGCCGTGAAACGCCCCATCTGATACACAATCTGCCCTTGGACATTGCGCAGGACAAGCCATTCAGGGGCAATTTGCTGAGCGCGATCTTCCACGGCGTCCTCAAGCCCACTGTGTTGTGAGTCGATGCCCGACGAAGCATCCAGAAGGCTCATGACGCGCTGATTTGCGGCGAACGCGGCGACGTCCTGACCGCGATTGCGTATCTCTCGGTTCAGTGTGAGTGCAAGCCGGTCATTGTCGTGTTGCAAACGTGTTCTCAGGACGTGCTGGGCGTGCCTTCCCATGAGGGTCGTCGCCAGCAATCCAGAGCCCACCCCTGCAAACACCAGCGCCAGCCCTGCTGCGACCAGGACTTTGCGATCCATGCGTTCCCGCAGAAGCCGGCGCAGCCAAGCGAATCTGCTGAAGAGCGCCATCACGATGCCTGCGAAGACAAGGAACACAACCGGCGGTGGCAGGAGTTCCTGAGTGCGAATGAGGCCGACTTGGTACTCGGGAAGTCTGAGCAGCGCCACTGGCGCCGCAAGTGCAGCGATGAGCAAAATACTGATATCGAGATACCTGTCGAGGTTGATGTTCAACTTGCCTTGCATGTTGTGTCGTTCTCAAGGTGGGGCGAGTCATGCGCCGGGCCGTCATGGGCAGCGGTGGATATGGTCGTCGGACGAGGCGTCCGGCTCCAGAGCTGCCAGCCGCGTTGGCGTGAACCTTTGCGCGCCTTGACGTCATAAAGCGCCTCATCGGCATGGCCGAGCAAGATGTCGGGCGTGGCGTCATCCGAAGGGTAAACCGTCAGCCCCAGGCTGATCCGCATGGGGGTCGATTGTCCCCCGGGCAACGTGTACGGCGCCGTCAGCTCGGTTTCCAGACGGTCCAGCACCGTTGAAAGGTCATGGGGGCCCGCGAGCTCTTCAAGGACAACGACAAACTCATCGCCACCGAGCCTTGCGATCGCATCGGCACCCCGTAGCGTGGTCTGCAGGCGCCGACTCACGTCGCACAGCAGCGCATCACCGGCGGCATGGCCCCAGGTGTCATTGATGGACTTGAAATCGTCCAGATCCAAAATACCGATGGCCACTTGCCTGTGGCGGCTTTGCGCCCGGGCAAGAGCTTGAGGAATGTGTTCCAGGATGGATCGGCGGTTGGGCAGCCCCGTCAGGGCGTCCGTCAAGGCCAACGTTTCAATCCGCTGACGGTCGCGCACCTGGCGCAGCGCAATGGCCGCACTCTCCAGGATGTTGGTGACCAGATGCTGGAGCTCCTCGTCGATGGCGTGCGGATCTCGGGCCACCAGAATGACCACACCCATCGGCTCTCCAGAGTCAACCGCCAAGATGGGCCAGCCCGCGAGCAGCCCCATGTCACACAGGGGCGGCTGACGCCAGCGTGGCGACAACTTGGGATCGGCCGACGGGGTCTGAATGAGAACGGGAGCGCGCGCGTTCCAGACACGCGCGCGCATGTAAGCGCCCTCTCCCCTGGCAAGCGCTTGCAGCGACACGTCCATCAGATGGCTCAGCGCCTGCTCAAGGGGCCCGGCAATGACGCGGCGCTTGAGCATGTCCCCTTCGGGAGCGAAGACCTCGACGACGTCGGCTCCCGTTTCCGCGACCAGCGTTTGCGCCAGGACCCTGTACACGCCCGCTGCCTCGGTGGCTTCCAGCAGTCCGCGCTGGATCTTGCGCCGCGCCGAGCGGTAACGCTCGATGCGTTCCAACTTGACGATATTGGCTTGCCGGTCGATGCATTCGGCAAAGGCGTCGGCCATGCGCTGGAAGACTTGGACCGCCTCCGGGCCGATGACGCTTTCGCTGGCGTAATACGCGCAGACGAGAACGGCCTCTCCGTCCTGAGTCCGTGCTGCGGCCGACAGCACGCCCGCAATCCCGAAGGCCTGTGCGCGCTGTCGCCAGGGGGCGAACTCCGCAGCCTCGATCGTGGCATGCTGGGGCTTTCCCGTCATGATGGCCTGGCTGCCAGGGCCCCGGCCTTCCGGACGATTGCCGTCGGTGCTGATCCGCAAGTTTTGGACAAAGTCGCTGGCGGGGCCCGCGCAGGCGGTCATGTCGACCCCAATCTGGCCCAAAGGCAGTCGTCTCACGCAGACGAGGCGTGCTTGCAACAAGGCGCAAAGGCTGGTCGCCAGATCCTCGAATGTGGCCGACACATCACCAACCTTGTGCGCCATCAGTGCCTGCGTCGTCTGGGCCAAGGCGGCATAGAACAGCGATGATTGGCGCGCCGTACGCTCTGCATGCTCCAGACGCAAGGTGCGTTGACGCTCCAGCCGCTGGAGCTTGTTCAGGCGCAAGTGTTGACGCCGACCGAAAACTGACCATCAAACGGTGTAAGTGCCGCTTCAAAATTGACCAGGGTGTTCCACTGCTCTGCTGAATAGTTCAGCAGAGGACAAAGAGGTGATCACCATGGACATGATTGGCAAGGTCAGGCGCATGAGGATGCGCGACCAACTCTCCCTCAGCGAGATTGCAAAGCGCACGGGCCTGTCGCGCAACACGGTGAAGAAGTGGCTCAAGGCGCCTGGCGAGGTCGAGTCCAAGTACCGGCGGGTCAGCCGCGAGACCAAACTCAGCGCGTTCAAAGCCACGCTGGAGCAATCCCTCAAGGCCGATGCGCATCGGCCCGAGCATGGCAGGCGAAGCGCCAAAGCCCTGTTCTCGCAAATTCAAGCCCAGGGCTACCGAGGTGGCTACAGCGCCGTCACCGCCTTCGTTCGTGCCTGGCGCGAACAGTCTGGCAAGACTGTCACCAAGGCCTTTGTTCCACTGAGCTTCGCGTTGGGCGAGGCCTTCCAGTTCGACTGGAGCGACGAAGCGCTGGTCGTCGGAGGGGTGTTCTACAAGGTGCAGCTTGCGCATTTGAAGCTGTGCGCCAGCCGCGCCTTCTGGCTGGTGGCCTATCCCAGCCAGGGGCACGAGATGCTGTTCGATGCGCACACGCGGTCGTTTGCTGCGCTGGGCGGTGTGGCGCGTCGAGGGATTGACGACAACATGAAGACGGCCGTCGACAAGGTTCTCAAAGGCAAGGGGCGCGTCGTCAACGCCCGGTTTGCGGCGATGGCCAGCCACTATCTGTTCGACCCTGATTTCTGCAATGTTGCCTCCGGCTGGGAGAAGGGCGTGGTGGAGAAGAACGTGCAGGACAGCCGCAGACGCATCTGGATCTGGGCCGACACCCTGCACCCGGAGCACAAGACGTTTACCGTGACCGAGATGCTGGAACTGGAACAAGCCCACCTGATGGCCATGCCAGAGCCCTTTGACGGCTATGTGGAGAAGCTGGCGCGGGTGAGCAGCACGTGTCTGGTGGTCATTGCACGCAACCGCTACTCGGTACCCTGTGAATGGGCCGGTCACATGGTCAGTACACGGCTGTACCCGAGCCGCGTGGACGTGGCCGCAGGTGACATGTTGATTGCCAGCCACACGCGCCTGGCCAGTGTGGGGCAGATTGGCTACGACTGGCAGCACTACATCGACCTGGTCCAGCGCAAGCCAGGCGCGCTGCGCAACGGCGCCCCGTTCCTGGACCTGCCGCCGGCCTTGCTGCGGCTTCGACAGGGGTTGCTGCGCCACCCGGGCGGGGATAAAGCCATGGCCCAGGTGCTCGCCGCCGTCCCGCAGGCCGGGCTGGAGTCGGTGCTGGTGGCGGTTGAGTTGGTCCTGGAGGCCGGCGCACCCAACGGCAACATCAGTGTCGAGCATGTGCGCAACGTGCTGGGGCGGCTGAACACGCCGCAGATCCCGGGGCCAGCGCAGACGACGCTCAGCCTCCATGTCATGCCCAAGGCAGATACCGCACGGTACGACCGGCTGCGCCCGACCCAACAGGACAACGTGGAGGTCAATCATGGTTGATGCCCCATGTGACGTCCAAGCTGGCCTGAAGGCGTTGCGCCTGAATGGCATGGTCAATGCATGGGCAGACCTGGTGGAGCAAGGTGGCCACAGCGACCTGGCCTCCTCACGCTGGCTGATTGAGCACCTGCTGCAGGCCGAGGATGTGGACCGGGCGATGCGCTCGATTGCGCATCAGATGAAGTCCGCACGCTTCCCGGTACACCGGGATCTGGCGGGCTTCGACTTCGAGGTGTCGCAAGTGGACCGTGCGCTGATCCAGAAGCTGGCCGACCTGTCATTCACGCAACAGGCCCACAACGTGGTGTTCATCGGTGGGCCCGAGCACGCGACATGATGCTCACCTCACCACGTTATTGAAGTTCAAGGGAAATCTGTCGAGGATCTTCTGGGAGCGGACGCACGCCAGGCGATGAGACCGATGCGCGGACCTCGGGACGCTGTAGATCGACGGCCTTGATGGCCCAAGGCGCGCCCTTGCAGGCCTGCGTGGCGGGAAGTGTAGCGGCGCTGATCATGCGCAACACCGTCATCTTGCTCGTGCCGAGCGCTTCAGCGGCTTGCTCCAGAGTCAGCTCACCGCGCGCTTCGCGCTCTGCGTTTTTGTAGACCGCAATGTGGTGGTCGCCGCGGAACGAACGCACCCGCATTTCCGTCCAGGTATGCCCTTCGCCAGTCCGGTGGCCGAGACGATTCAGCAACGAGGCGATGCCGGCGTCATGGAGCTGGCGTGCGAGCTGCACGATCAGAACCTGGACCTCAACATCGGTGGTCCAGCGGTGCTGTCCACTGCGGTTTTTTACGACGCTCAATTCGGTGTGGTCGCCTCCCTGCCAATGCATGATGAGTTCGATGCGCGCCTCGGCCACGCGCGCCACGATCTCCCTGATCACGCAGCGCAGGATGCGTTTGCGCACGGCGTTGCCGGCCGCCGGATGGGACCACACCCGCGGCAAGTCGGTGCCCAGGGCCATCAGGTCGTCACGCTGCTGTGGCGTCAGGCTCAAATCGGCCACGGTCTGCAGCGTCTTGATCTCCGACTCGCGCCGGGAAACCTCGGCGAGGCGCTCGTTCCAGCGCCGTTCGAGTTCGGCGGCCACCAGTCGATTGCCGGGGTCAACGGCGTCGAACTGCCGCTGCGCACGCGCCGCCTCAAAGCGGACCTGCTCCAACGCGAGTTCGAGCTGGCGCCGCGTCGCGTACTCATCTTTGGCATGGTGCTCGATGGCGCACAGTGCGGCCTGCACCCCGAGCGGCCGCAGCACGCTCAGCACTTCGCCGGAGACGGCCTCGTCCACGCGCAGCGAGCCGAAAGAAATGCATCCAGGCACCGCGCCATGGTTGATCGCGGCCCCCTTGCAGTGATAGCGGGCGATGTTGCCGTCGCTGCCGCTGTAGGCGACGTGCAGCTTGCGACCACAGTGCGCGCATCGCAGCAACCCGGCCAGCAATGCCTCTCCGCGACGGGGTGCGCCGCACGCCATGCTGCCGCGCATGTTGGTGTTGTCGGCGATCACGCGCTGGTTGTGCTCATAGGTCGGCCAATCAATGTAGCCCTCGTGGTGCTCCTGGATCAAGACCTGCCAGTGTTCCTGGGCACGACGATGGCCGTGCACGACGCGCTTGCGGCCGGCGTCGATCCGGACGCGTGTCTCGGTGCGGCCAAACGCATAGGCGCCGGCATAGACGGGATTGGTGAGGATCTTGAGCACCGCGTTATAGACCGGCAGACGCCAGATCACGCAGCGCCGGCCGTTCTCGTAGACCGCCGAGGGCAGATCAATACGCTCTTGTCGGAACCACAGCAGCGCCTGGCGCACGCTGCCGGCCTGCGCGAATCGACTGAATACGGCCGAGATCGCTTCGCGGATGCGCAGATCAGGGTCGAGTTCGACTCGGTCACCGTCGGTGCGCACATAGCCGATCGCCACCGTCGTGTGCAGATCGCCCCGCGCCGCCTTGAGCTTGAGGGCTTCAACGGATCGTTGCCGAAGGAGGGACAACTCCATCTCCGACATCGTGCCTTTCATGCCCAGCAGCAACCGGTCGTTGACGCTGCGCGGATCGTAGACACCATCCTCGTCGACAATGACGCTCCCCACCAGCGCGCAGAACTCCAGCAGCGTGTGCCAGTCGCGACCGTTGCGCGCCAGGCGCGATGCCTCAATGGACACCACGGCGCCGACCTGTCCGCCGCAGATCGCCGCCAGCAGTCGCTCAAAGCCTGGCCGTGCGACGCCGCCGGCGGACACACCGAGGTCGTCGTCGATGACCACGACCTCGGTCCAACCGAGCGCGCGTGCCCGATCTGCCAGGGCGTATTGGCGCCGGCGACTCTCATGGTTGTGGCGCAACTGATCGGCAGTGGACTGGCGCACGTACACGTAGGCGCCGCGCGCCAAGTGCTCAGGGTTGATCTTGTTCATCGTCATCCTCCATGTGTTCAACGACGTCGGACTGAATGGCCACCTGCCACAGGAGTTGGCTCAGCAGTGCGACGAGGTCGTCGTGACGCTGCTGCAATCGCGTCAGTGGTGCCGGCGCCGTTGCGGCGTCGAACAGGTCGGCTTGCACGAGCGGGAGCGCTCGCGGCGGGGTTGGCTTCATCGACGCCTCCGTGTGCCAGGGAAATGGTCGATGAACATAGGACTGCGTCGAGTTCGCCTCGCAGCGCAAGCAGGCAGCGCAGCAACATCCGCGGAGGCCAGTGCGTGGGCACATCGCCGGCCGCAGGCAGTGTCATCCACTGCGGTAGATGCGCCCTCGTGCCGTCGGGCTGACGGACGATCAGGAAGTCTTCGGCTCCATGCCTGACTCGGCCGAGCACCTCAACTTCATGACCCGTCCGGGGATGGAACGGATAGTTGATGCGAGCCAGCTCTACGAACTGTTCGCGGGCTGTATGTGACTGCTTCGCCGGGCACGGGCAAGACCACCTGGCCACGGCATTGGGGATCTCGGGGCTGAACCACCACGGCAAGCGGGTGCGCTTTTACTCAACGGTGGATCTGGTCAATGCGCTCGAGCAGGAGAAGGCGCAGGGCAAGGCCGGGAGGATTGCCATGAGTCTGGTGCGCATGGACCTGGTGATCCTGGACGAGATGGGGTACTTGCCGTTCAGTCAGGCAGGCGGTGCCTTGCTGTTCCACCTGCTGTCCAAGTTGTATGAGCACACCAGTGTGTTGATCACAACCAACCTGACGTTCGCGGAATGGTCCAGTGTGTTCGGGGACGCCAAGATGACGACGGCACTTCTGGACCGCCTGACACACCACTGCCACATCGTGGAGACGGGCAATGAGTCCTACCGGTTCCGACACAGCACCAAGGAGGCCAAGGGAAGAATCCGGTCACAGGAGCTGGATCGCCGGGCCAAGGCCGCAGCGACTGCACCACCGATGGCCTAAAGCCAGCAGGTCAACATCAAGAGAAGGAGAAAAACAAACTCCGAGCATATAGTTATCCACCGTTGGGCACCAAACGCTCAACCCCTAGCCCCTGGTCAAGATTCAATCGGCACAGGTGGTCAACATTGAATCGGCGCGAACAATCTTGCTCATCGTGCGCCTCAACTCTCCAGGTCGCGCCGCATGCGCTCGTACATGTCGTGGTCGATCTCGCCGCGCGCATACCGCTCCTTCAGGATGTCCAGATGTGCCTCGGCGACCGGGCGAGAACCACCATCGCTGACGTGACCCATGAACAACCAGCGAATCAGCCCGACCACGAGCGCGACGATGATCACCCACCACAGGAACATGAAAATCCACCCGATGCCGTATCCACCCCAGCCGCCCATCATTCCGTAGCCGAATCCTATGATGACCCTCCTTACCTCCATTTGTGAGATCGCATCCTGCGATCGATCGCAACGGCCTGCGGGCTGGGCAAAGCCCGGCGCCGGAGGTGCTCACGACCGCAGGGATTCGGCGACGCGCTGAAGCTTGGCGCGCACCTCGCCGCCGATCCGGTCGACCTCGGGCCGGGCCACCATACTGAGCACGGCGGCGGGGTCCATGAACACGACGCTCGTGGTTCCGGCCGATTCCTTGCGCACGACCACGTTGCACGGCAGCAGGGCGCCGATGTCGGGGTCGATCTGCAAGGCCTGGTGGGCGTAGTGGGGGTTGCACGCTCCCAGGATGACGTAAGGGCGCTCGTCGATTCCCAGTTTGGCCTTGAGCGTCGCTGCCACGTCGATCGTGGTCAGCACGCCGAACCCCTCTTGCTTCAGGGCGTCGGTCGTGGCCTGCACCGTCGCGTCGAAATCCTTGCTGCTGGTCACGGTCAACACGTAAGCGCTCATGATGATCTCCGAGGAAAGTTAAAAACCGAACGACCCACTGACAAGACTTCGTTCAGATCCGCACGCGCCGCAGCCGCAGGGCGTTGACGACGACCGAGACTGAGCTGAAGGACATGGCGGCGGCGGCGATGACGGGTGAGAGCAGGATGCCGAAGACGGGATAGAGCACGCCCGCGGCGACGGGCACGCCCAGGCTGTTATAGACGAAGGCGAAGAACAGGTTCTGGCGGATGTTGCGCAGGGTGGCGCGGCTCAGGCGGCGGGCGCGCACGATACCGCGCAGGTCGCCCTTGACCAGGGTGACGCCGGCGCTCTCCATTGCCACGTCGGTGCCGGTGCCCATGGCGATGCCCACCTGCGCCTGCGCCAGCGCCGGGGCGTCGTTGATGCCGTCGCCGGCCATGGCGACGAAGCGGCCCTCGGCCTGCAGGCGCTTGATCGTCTGCGCCTTCTGGTCCGGGAGCACCCCGGCAATGACCTCGTCGATGTCCAGGTCGCGCGCCACGGTCTTGGCCGTGGTCTCGCTGTCGCCGGTGAGCATGACGATGCGCAGGCCTTCGGCGTGCAGTTGCCGGATCGCCTCGGGCGTGGTCGCCTTGACCGGATCGGCCACCGCCACCAACCCGGCAGTGTGGCCGTCAACCGCCAGGAACATCGCGGTGCGCCCCTGCGCGCGCTGCGCCTCGGCCGGCGCGGCCAGCGCCGCAGTGCCCACGCCGTTGGCCGACAGCAGCGCCGCGTTGCCCAGCAGCACGTGCGCTCTGGCGATCGTCCCGGTCACGCCCTTGCCGGGCACGGCCTGGAAGTCCGTGGCCGGTTCCAGATCGAGCCCTTTGTCCTGCGCACCCTGCACGATGGCCGCCGCCAGCGGGTGCTCGCTGCCGCGCTCGAGGCTGGCCGCCAGGCGCAGCACCTCGTCGGCCGCGAAGCCCTGCGCCGGCACCACCTCCTGCAACCGCGGCCGGCCCTCGGTGAGCGTACCGGTCTTGTCGACCACCAGGGTGTCGACGCGGCGCAAGGTCTCGATCGCCTCGGCGTTCTTGAAAAGCACTCCGGCGGTGGCTCCCTTGCCGGTGGCCACCATGATCGACATCGGCGTGGCCAGGCCCAGCGCGCAGGGGCAGGCGATGATCAGCACCGCCACCGCGTTGATCACGGCGTAGGCCATCGCCGGCGCCGGGCCGAACATCGCCCAGACGGCGAAGGTGACCGCGGCGATCACCACCACGGCGGGCACGAAGTACGCCGAGGCCAGGTCGGCCAGCTTCTGGATCGGCGCGCGGCTGCGCGAGGCCTCCGAGACCATGTGCACGATCTGCGCAAGCAGGGTGTCGGCGCCCACGCGCTGCGCCTGGACGACGAGCGCGCCGCTGCCGTTGACCGTGGCCCCGACCACCTTGTCGCCCGCACCCTTTTCCACCGGCATGGGCTCGCCGGTGATCATCGACTCGTCCACCGAGGACGTGCCCTCGACGACCACGCCGTCGACCGGAACCTTCTCGCCCGGACGCACGCGCAGCCGGTCGCCCACCTGCACCTGCTCCAGCGGCACGTCGGCCTCGCTGCCGTCGGACGCAAGGCGCCGCGCCAGCTTGGGCGCCATGCCCAGCAGCGCGCGGATGGCCGCGTTGGTGCTGCTGCGTGCGCGCAACTCGAGCACCTGCCCGAGCAGCACCAGGGTGACGATCACCGAGGCTGCCTCGAAGTACACGTCCACCCGGCCGCTGGCCGGGTCGCGAAAGGCCGGCGGAAAGAGCTGCGGAACCCCCTGGGCGACGACGCTGTAGGCGTACGCCACGCCCACGCCCAGCCCTATCAGGGTGAACATGTTGAGCTTCCACGTCGCGACCGAACGCCAGCCCTTGACGAAGAACGGCCAGCCGCCCCACAGCGCCACGGGCGAGGCGAGGGCGAACTCGATCCAGGGATAGGCCGCGGCGCCGGGCAGCGCGGCGGCGCGGATCCCCGGCAGGTGGTCGATCATCGCCAGCGCCAGTACCGGCAGGGTGAGCGCCAGGCCGACCCAAAAGCGCCGGGTCATCGACACCAGCTCGGGGTTGTCCTCGTCCTGCGCCTGCACCGTGAGCGGCTCGAGCGTCATGCCGCAGATCGGGCACGAACCGGGCGCGTCGCGCACGATCTGCGGGTGCATCGGGCAGGTGTAGCGCGTGCCGGAGCCGCGGGACGCGGGGTGTGCGTCGTGCGGGTGCACATGGGTCGTATCGTTCATGGCGTTCGCTCCATCGGGCGGGCCCGCGCATCTCCGACGGCGGCCCAGCAAGACCAGTCTAGGTCGCCGGCGCTTTCAGGCAGATGACCGGACTATTACGTCCATGTCATGTTCGCCGCCGACCGACGGTCCGCGTTGCCGCCGGGGCGCAGGCGAAGCAACCTACCACGTCCGCCCGGCGGCGGCGATCTGCTTCCAGCTCCGGCCTCCGTCGAGGGAGAGATAGACGTCGCGCCGAAAGGTGGCGATCGCCAACTCGCCGTGGCGCGCCGGGTTCTGCGCGACGTAGGCGACCGCGTCCTCCCGCAGCGGCGGTAGCGTGACGGCCTGCCGCGCGCCGGACCCGCCGGCGAAGGCGATGCGCGTCAGGTGCGGCTGGCCGTCGTAGCTGCCGTACCAGAGATGCTTGCCGTCGAGGTCGAACGCCACCGACAGAAACTGGGCGTTGCCGGCGACGGCGCGGAAATGCGCGCCCGCGTCGGTGGACAGGTACAGCCCGCTCTTGGTCGCCGCGGCAACGATGCGCGGATCGGTGGGATGCACGGCCAGCGCGAACACCTCGCCCTCGAGGCCGTCGGCGGCCGCTTGCTTCCAGACGAAGCCGTCGTCGAGCGTGCCATACAGACCCGGCTCGGGCATGCGGCTGTTGGGCCCCATGGCCATGGCGTACACCGCGTTGGTCGCGTAGCCGGCTGCCATCACGTGGAAGTCCGACTCGCCGCGCAGGCCGAGGGTGTGCCAGGTCCGGCCGCCGTCGGTGCTCTTGACCAGGCCGATGGGATTGACCACGTTCGTCCCCGGCGCCGGGTGGCCGCTGCTGTAGAACGCTGTGCGCGTGGCGGTAAAGCCCATGTAGTCGTTGGGCGCGCCGGGCAGCGTGGACCAGCGACCCGCCGAGTACACCGCCACGCCGTTGTGGTCCGGGATGTAGAGCCTGGTGCCGTCGGGGCTGAAGGCCAAGCCATGCACGTGCATCAGCTCGACCGGCGCGCCCGCGGCGGCGATGCCCGCCACGGCCGGCATCGCCGGGCCGGCAGCCCAGGCCGGAAGCGTCGTCGCGGCTACGGTCAGCAAGGCGGCTGCAAGCCGCAGGGTGGGGAAGTGTTTCATTGCAATTCCTTTTGGGTTGGGTTCAAAAAAAAGCGGAAAAAAAGTGGACTGCCTCAACGCACCGCGGCGGTCAGGGTCGCAGGCGACAGGCAAACGCCCTTGTCCTCGCAGGCTTGCACGCGCACCAGCACCTGCGTGCCGCGCAGACTTGCCAGGCCGGGCAGGCCGATCTGCGTGCCGTCCTCGTAGACCAGGATGTCGCGGCCGTCGATGCGCAGGCCGATGGTCGTGCCGGGCGGATAGCTCGGCCGCAGATCGAGTGCGCGCCCGTCGCGCAGTACACGCACCGATGCCGGGATCAGGTAGGGCGCCGAGGGCGGATTGGCGTAGACGTGCCAGCCGCGGGCGATGTGCAGGATCACCGTCGCGCCGCCGGTCGCCGCCGAGACGCTTGCGCTCACCTCCGACGCGGAGTCGGCTGGCGCGGCCGCGCCGGCCGTCGAAACGGGTTGCAGGGTGGAAAGCCGCTCGATCAGCGTGCCGGCGGTGAACAGCCCGGAAAGATGCCCCACCTCGCGTCCGTTGCGATCGAGGATCGCCAGGAACGGAATGCCGGCACCGCCATACCTCGCCAGCAGCCGCTGCAGGATGGGGTTGGGGCGCGTGAGGTCGGCCTGCAACGGCACGGCGCCTGCCGCGCGCACGGCGCGCGCCACCGCCGGGTCGCGGTACACCGTCTTCTCCAGGATGCGACAGTTCAGGCACCACTGCGCGGTGAACTCGACCAGCGCCGGCCGATGCAGCGTGGCGATGGCGCCGACGCCGCCGGCGCGCAGCGGCTGCCACGGGATGCCATGTCCGGTCGCGGGCCAGAACCCGGCGCCCAGGTAGACAATGGCCAGCGCCGGCATGCTGGCCAGCGCCGCGGCCCAACGGGTGCGCCGGTCGGAGGCGCGCAGCGCGGTGACGGCGGCCCACAGCACCAGCGCGGCGAGGAAGGCAATCCACGACGTGTCGGCCACCCATGCCGGCAGCAGGCTCTGCGCGAAGAAGACCGCGCCGCCCAGCAGCAGCCAGCCGAAACTCTTGCGCACGACCTCGGCCCAAGCCCCGCCCCGCGGCAGCCGGGCGAGCAGGGCGGGCCGCAGCAGCAGCGCGACGTAGGGCAGCGCCATCCCCAAGCCGATGGCCACGAACAGCGCCACGATGTCCGCTGGCGGTCGTGTCAGGGCGAAGACCAGCACGCCGCCCAGCAGCGGGCCCGTGCACGGCGTGGACAGCACACCGCCGACCAGACCCGACGCGAACGGTCCCAGATGGCGGGAGCCGCCCACCCGCGCGATTGCCGCCGGCACCGGCAGGCTGCGCGCGGAAAAACTCGCCGCCGCCAGCACCAGCATGACCACGACCAGCCCGACCAGCACCGCGCGCGACTGGAACAGCACCCCCCACTGCAGGTGCAGCAGCGCGGTCGCCAAGCCCAGCGCCGCGAAGAACGACACCGAGCCGAGAGCGAACAGGGCGGCGGACACGGCCCGCGCACCGAGTCCCTCGCCGGCCCCGCGCAGGATGGTTCGGACCTTGATGGGGATGACCGGCAGCACGCATGGCGTCAGGTTCAGCAGCACGCCCGCGCCGAGGGCCAGGGCGATTTCGAGAACAAACGACGAATCCATCGCGGCGCTCATGTGGAGGAGGCCAGTTCGCGCTGAATCAGGCGATCGAGTTCGGGAAAGTCCGGCTCGCCCAGGATGCGCTTGACGATGCGCCCGCGCTTGTCGACCAGGAAGGTGGTCGGCGTCAGCCGCACGCCGAAGAACGCGCGGGCCACGCTGCCGTCGGCATCCCGGGCGACCTCGAACGGCAGGTGCCGGGACCGGGCGTACTGCGCGACGTAGTCCGGCGGGTCGTAGCTCATGGCCACGGCGACGAAGGCGAAATCCCGCCCCTTGAAGCGCTGGTCGGTCTGGATCATCTGTGGCATTTCCTTGATGCAGGTGGCGCAACTGGTCGCCCAGAAGTTCACCAGATAGACCTTGCCGCGCAATTGCGCGGTGGTCAGCTTCCTGCCCGACAGCAGGACGAAGGTCGCGTCCGGCGCCGCAGGGCGGTCGGTGAGGGCGACATAGGCCGTGGCGGCCACGGCGACCAATGCGGCGGCCACGCCGGCCGCAACGATGAATCGCGTACGAATGCGCATGGGAAAACCTCGATCGATTGTTCACGGGGACGGCCGCGGCGGATGCCGGCGTCCCCCGGAAGGGACGGCCACACGGCCGCCCCGCAGTGAGGCGTCGGGAGATTCAGGCCCGGGGCGGGCGGTAGGGTGCGGCGCGCGGCGCGCTGGGGAGGCGCCGGTCGTCGGGTTGTGGCACGGCCGCCGCAGCAGGGGGCAGGAAGGACACGGCCGGCGCCGAAACCGTCGCCAGCGTCAGCCCGCAGACGGCATAACAGGTCGACTGGCCGTCGGCAAGACAACCTGCGCCGTGAGGCGCGAACGGACGCGGCGGCGCGGCGAGGCTCCTGGCAGGCACGGCTGACCCGTGTCCGAACGTTGGAGCCGCATGGTCGCATGCGGTCCCAGCCATCGCCGTGGCGGCCGCGGGCATCAGGGCGTATTCCCAGCCGTGCAGTGGCAAGATTGCCAGTACGAAGGCGATGAAAGCGATGCGCAAGGCGCTCATGGGTTTGGGGAAGTGGGAATGGCCGGACCGTTACACCGAAAATCATAGGCCCTATGAATTCCCCGACGCGGCCGGGGCTTCCTCGCACGGGTGGGAGCGGGAAGCGGCGAGATCGCGTCGGAGATTCCGTACCTCCTCGCGCAGCAACCGCAACTCGTCCTGGATGTCGCACTGCGCCTTTTTCTCGCCCTCGCCCACGAAGAACGCGGCGATGCCCGCCGTGACGAGCGAGAACACCGCGTAGCCGCCGATCACCACCAGCACGGCCAGCGCCCGCGAGGCCGCGGTGGTCGGGACGAAGTCGCCGTATCCCACGGTGGCTGCGGTGGTGAACGCCAGCCACACGCCCTGGCCGTAGGTGCGGATGGTCGGCTCGATCCGGTAGAAGCCCACTCCCGCCAGCAGCACCGCTCCGGCCCCCAGCAGCATGGCGTAAGGAATCACGCTGTCGGAGAACACGCGGCGGACATGGCCCAGCAGCCAGGCGAACACCAGGGCGATGTAGAGCAGATGGAGCAGGTGGACGATCGGCATCCAGCCCCGGTTGGCGCCGAGCAGCGCCAGCCCCGAAACCAGGACGATGAAGACCTTGAGCCAGTTGGCCGCGAGGTAGCGCCAGCGCCTGCGGCACAACGCCGCCGTCAGCGCGGTCTCGGCGGCGAAGGCGGCGAAGATGAGCGCGTCGATGCGCAGCCCCCAGCCCGCGTACAGGGCATTGCCCTGCAGGTCCTCAAGGTAGAACGAGGGCATCGCCAGCAGGGCGATGCCGATCATCCACGGCGCGGCGAACCTGCCGAGCGCGCGTGCCGCGCGTCTCTCGCCCGCGGGAACGCGGTTGAAGCCGATCCACGACGTGCGCGTCTTCATGCCGTGCCGACCACGGTCAGCTCCGCGGCGGACGCCGCTTCACCGCCCATGGGACGCGCCTTTGTCTTTGTAAGTCGCGGGTCTGGCGGCAGGGGCAGGCTGCCCGGCGCCGCACTGGCCAGCGGCTTTCAGATCGGCGGTGTCCCGGTACACGACCGTGATCCAACCCAACGCCTGGTGCGGCGGCGAAATATTGTCAACGTAGGAAGCGAAGATCACCTGCGGATTGCGGATGCGCTCGAGGTCCACGACGCAGGTGCACGCCGTACCCTCCGGATCGAGCTGCACCTGGCCTTGCTCGAGCCGGTTGCCGATGAACAGGTTCTCAACGGTGGCGAGGATTTCTTCGCGGCTGAGGAAGAAGTAGCTTGACCACCAGCGCTCAAATTCAAGAGAGCGTTCGCGCTCGGTATCGACATTGGCATACAGGTTGTAGTTCTTTTGCCACCAGGTGTTGACCGGGTTCAGGCCCTCGAAGTTTTGCACCAACCAGGCGCTGTCGAGCCGCCCGCCACCAAGGTCAGCCATCAAGTGCGTGAGCCACTCGCCGCCCAGCAAGCCGCCAGCCAGCCGCATCGGGTTCACGTCTTCGGCGCCGGCCCAGTACGACAGTGGCGAGCCGTTGAGCACCGCCGGACCGTCCAGCCCCTCGTATTCGGCGGCCAGCAGCGCCGCCGCCCAGCCGCCCTGGCAGTTGCCGTAGAGCACCGGTGCAACGCCGCCGTGGCGTCGCCTAATTTCCTCGACAAACGCGCGCAGCGCATGGATCACGTCACCGAGCGTCTGGCCCGGGCAAGGCTGAGGGAAGAAGCTTGCGAAATAGGTCGGATGGCCCTGGTGCAGCGCCACGCCAACCTCCGAGTCGTGCTTGAATCCGCCAATGCTCGGACCGTGGCCGGTCCGCGGATCGATCACCAGCAGCGGCCGTAAATCCTGCCGTTCGAAGTCGTTCGCGTGCGCGGGGTCGCAGCGCGTGACGAGCAGTTCGTAGTTGACGGGTTTGTCGAAGTCGCGCGCATCAAGCACGCGTTCATGCTCGAAGTCGAGCAAGGGCGGCTGCCCTGCGCGTTCGTGCGCCAGCATATTGGCGCCACGCTCACGCAGCACGTCTAGAAAGAGCACGCCGCGCTGCACGGAATCGACGTCATAACGCCATGCATCGATCCACCCCCAAGTGGTGTCGGCGCTGCTTGCGTCTTTGACACGCCAAGCTCGAGGGGTGAAGCGCTTATTGCCAGCATGGGTACCGATTTGGCGGCTTTCGTGGCACTCTCCTGGGCTTCGTCTTAAGGGAGGCGTCAAGGCCGGCATGGCGCGGGCAGCGGCTTGCCGGCCGGTAGCCCGCTTGGTGATGTTGTGTTGGGGGTACACATGGCCTGCTCTCCGGCATGCCGCCTCATTGGGTCAGCTTGGCGGCAAAATAGTTGAACAGCGGGCCAAAGATCAGCGCCACGAACCAGCCATAGCCGAAGCTCTCGGCAAGGCCAAGCAGGAAGCTGGACCAACTCAGCCAGATGAAGCCGGGCAGCAACCGCAGCCAACTGCGGTACATGGCCTGCCCGGGAAAGAGGATGTCGAAGGCGACGCAGGCCGCGAAAGTGATGGCTAGGAAAATCCCCAGGCTCATGCCCAAGGCGGCCACGGGAAGGCGTGGGGTATTGCTCGGGCGCCACGTTTCAGCAACCATGGGAGTGCTCCTTCGGTTGGTTTGCGGGGCCGGCCGATGCGCCCGCGTAGCGCTCGGGCGCGGCCTCGAACTGCTCGCGGTGCTCGGCCGAGCAGAAGTAGTAGGTGCGGCCGCGGTAGACGCTCGACTTCGCCGTGGCGATGTCCACACTCATGCTGCAGACAGGATCGACGGCGGATTGCAGCGGCGGCGGTGCGCCGCCGCCGGCCGTGCTGGCGTCATGATCGTTGCGATCCCCATGGCCACCGTGATCTCCGTGGCCATGGCCCATGACGTGCGCGCCGCAGCCGAAGCGCATCATCAGGAAAAACACGCCCGCAATCAGCAAGAAATACAGCAATGTACTCATGATGCAGCTTCCTCAGTTTCCGCCGCAACGCGGCAACGACGATTCCCGAATCGATACAGACGACATCTGATTTTCTTCACGAGAGCTTAGGCGTTTACAGCTTTCCTGGACATGACCGCGCCATGACATTGGCGTCATCGACTGGTCATGTTCAAGGCAAGATCGGTGGAATATTTCCGGTAAAAAGTTGTCGGAGCGGCATGCTTCCCAAGACCACGAAGCGGCCGCTACTCCCGATCGGCGCGGTGGCGTCGGCAAATGCAGGTTTGAGCCATCGGCAAAATTGCCCCAGTTCCGGCGCCAGCCATCTGCTGAGCGGCGCGGATATGGCGAGTCCGGGAACGGCGCTGAAGCGAGCAGCTCGGTGAGAATGCCGGCATACCCTCGTGAGCAAATCACAGTCCAGCGATGACGGTCCGACAAAAGCCCTAAACCAAGGGAATCGCTGCACTGTGGCACTGACAGAGGCGATTGCCATCATCGACTTCGGTTCGGCCACGCAGATTGGGCGCGCCGTGATGCAGCCCTGAAGCGAGCAGTTGGGGGAACGTAAGCCATGGCAGTCTTCCTCACTGATCGCCGTCGATGGCTGTGAGCGAGCGACGCTGGCGCGTTCGCACCGACCGGCGCGCTGGGGCATCAAACAGCAAACGCATCTTTCTCGTACAGATGCCTGCAGCAAGCTCGAACAGGCTGGCGGTGCTCATGCGCATCGGCGGCATGGTTGAGCAACTGCCGCTTGCACTCGACGATCTGGGTGGGATGCATTCCTTCGTGAGGCAACACGCCGGCCAAAGATAGTTGACGCTGCCCACGGTGGGCCTGGCCGAGCACTCAAGGTGGGCTTGGCGTGTCTTCGCGCGCTTTGAGAAAAGCGACGCCACGTTCTCAATGTTGTGGTTGCTCCTGCGCAGGGCTTACAGCGGGCATGACTGCCGCACTTTGCGACAAATCAAACGGCAGCCCAGCGTTTAACTTGAGCAGAGCGGCTGATCGTGCTGCATCGAAATGCGTCAACAGCAGTTGTTGTTCCGCAGTCAGGGCGCTACGCCGCGCCATTAACCAATCCGAAATTGGCACCTCGCCCAATTGGTATGCACGCAACATGCGTGTGCTCGCTTGGGTCTGCACCTGCGTGGCTTGTTCTTGCGCCAGTGC